>JAUWQU010000198.1 GCA_030610965.1 Phycisphaerae bacterium | reverse complement strand
ACGACATCAAGCGGCCGGAGCAAGAGGTTCCGCCCAAGGAACCCCCTGCCATAAAGTAGCCGCAGCGCGGCCGCGCGAGCCCAGCGCCGGCGGGACCCGCCGCCCAATCGACGATGAAGTGGTTTTACGGTATATCCCTGCTGGTCGTGGGCGTTCTTGGCGTCGCGCCTTTCGTTCTGCTGGAAAAGCAGGACCTCGACGCCTACGACGGCAAGGTTGTCCTCTGGGACAGCTACCGCAGCCCGATCAAGTCGCTCGACCCCGCCACTTGCGGCGACACGGCCTCGTCGTCTATCCAGGCGAACGTCTTCGAGGGGCTCTTCAATTACCATTACCTGCATCGGCCGGTGAGAGTCATCCCGCAACTGGCAGCCGAACTGCCGAAGATCTCTCCGGACAGGCTCACGTACACGATCAAGCTTCGGCCGGACGTTACGTACCATCGCAACGCGTGCTTCGGGGCCGAGCAGTGCGGCGGCAAGACGCGGTTCAAGACCCGTCGCATGAAGGCCGACGACTTCATCCTCGCCATGAAGCGATGCGCCGATTACCACATCAACTCCGGCCTGTCGTGGGCGTTCCTTTCAGGGCGCATCGAGGGCCTCGACGAGTGGCGCGACAAGAGCGAGAAGTACAAGGCCGGCGATTTCTCCCGCTACGATCTGCCCGTGGCGGGCCTGAGTTCCCCGGACGACGGCACGCTGAAGATCATGCTTAGCGAGCCGTTCCCGCAGCTTCCCCACGTGTTGGCGATGTCGGTCTACGCGCCCGTGCCTCGCGAGGCTGTCGACTACTGGCTGGGCACGGCCGATGACGGGCAGGGCGGGCGAAGGCCCGTCGCCGTCGAGCAGCGGTCCACCGAGTTCCGCGAGGCCGAGCAATGCGTCGGCACCGGGCCGTACCTCATGACGGCCTTCGAGCGAAAGAAGCGTATCATCCAGACCCGCAACCCCGAGTTTCGCCCCGATTTCTACCCTTCCCAGGGCCAGCCGCAGGACAAGGCGGCCGGGCTGCTCGCCGATGCCGGCAAACGCGTGCCATTCATCGACGTGATCCACCTGGACTACGTGGCCGAAGTCTACCCGGCGCGGATGCGGTTCCTGTCCAGGCAGACGGACGTGTCGGGCATTCCGCAGGAGGCGTTCGAGTTCGTCATAAGCCTCGACCGCGAGCTTGCCGCGAAGTGGGCCAAGAAGGGCATCGGCCTGACCAAGTATGAATCGCCGTCGATCCAGTGGTTCGTGTTCAACATGCAGGACAAGCTTGTCGGCGCGTCCAAGGCCCTTCGCCAGGCCATGTGCCTGAGCTACGACGTCGAAAGCATGATAAAGGTCCTCTACAACGAGCGGGGCACGCGGGCGAAGACGATCATTCCGAAGTCATTCCCCGGCTGGGCCGAGGCGGGGCCCGGGCCGTACTACCGGTTCGACCTCCAGGCCGCCAAAGCAAAACTCAAAGAGGCCAAGGAAGAACTGGCCGCCAAGGGCCTGCTTATCGGCGGCGAGATACCCACGATCAAGGTGGACATCGGCGGCACCGGCCAGGCCAACATCCGTATGGGCGAGTTCACCAAGCAGCAGTTCGATCGCATCGGCATCAAGCTCGACGTCAGGTACAACGACTGGCCCACCCAGCAGAAGAAGGTCAACAACAAGGCCGTGCAGACATACATCATGGGCTGGCACGCCGACTACCCCGACCCGGAAAACTACCTGCAACTGTTCTACTCGGGCAACATCTCCAAGGGGACCAACGACAGCAACTACTCCCGGCCGGAGTTCGACAGGCTCTACGAGCGGGCCCGCAAGATGCCCGATTCGCCCGAGCGGCAGAAGCTGTACATCGAGATGATGCACATGGTCTGCGAGGACTGCCCCGTGCTGCTGCTCAGCGAGCCGGAGAGCTTCCTGCTGATGTACGAGTGGGTCCACAACGTCAAGCCTCACCCGTTCGGCTACGGCTACGTCAAGTACCGCCGCATCGACTCGGCCGATCGCCGGGCCAAGGGAGGGAGGTAGCGGCCATGTTGATGTTCGTGATCCGCAGGCTCATCCAGGCGGTGCTGACGGTCTTCGGCGTAATGCTGCTGACGTTCTTGCTGTTCCGCGTCGTGGCCGGGGACGTTACGGCCGACTACGTCAACCCGAAGCTCGGTGCGCCCGCCCGTGAGGCGTGGAGGCACAAGCACGGGCTGGATCGGCCCTGGTACGTGCAGTTCTGGCACCACATGGAAAACAGCGTCACGCTCCAGGGCAAGAGCTACCAGACCGAGGAGAGGTTGACGACGATCATCCGCGAGCGCGCAGGCTACAGCCTGGCGCTTACCCTGCCGGGCCTTGTGTTGGGGTGGATCTCGGCCATGGTGATAAGCTGCTTCGTGGCCTACTACCGCGACACGTGGATAGACCGTCTCGGCGTGCTGCTCAGCGTTCTGGGCATGTGCGTGCCGTTTCTGGCGTACATGATCCTGGGCCAGTGGCTCGTGTTCAACCTCTATCCGCCGGCGGCGTGGGGCCTGCGATATCGCGGGAACATCTACCTGCCCATCGCCATCAGCGTGATCGCGGGCCTGGGCGCCAGCGTGCGGTTCTACCGGACCATAATCCTCGACCAGATCAGCCAGGACTACGTCCGCACCGCTCGGGCCAAGGGCGCGCCGCTGACGACCATCCTGTTCAAACACGTCCTCCGCAACTGCATGCTGCCCATACTTACCAACCTCATCATGGCCATACCGTTCCTCATCATGGGCAGCCTGATTCTGGAGAAGTTCTTCGGCATCCCCGGCCTGGGCGACCTGCTGATAAGCTCCATCACCCGCCGCGACGTGCCGATCATCACCGGCCTGACTTATCTGACGGCCCTGATATACGTGATAAGCCTGCTGACAACCGACCTGCTCTACGGCGTCTTCGACCCGAGAATACGATTGAGCTAGCGCCGCCATGACGACAGCCGCCACAGACAACATGATCGCCGACGAGCAGCCAGCCGGACGAAGCCTCTGGTCCGACGCTGTCCGCAAGCTTCGCCGCGACCCGGCCGCCATGGTCTGCTTCGCCGTCATATGCGTTTACGCCGCCGTCGCCATCGTCGCGCCGTGGGGGCTGTCCGGCTGGGCCGGGAGTTCCAACTACGATAACATCCACCAGCCGCCGTCGGCTGAATACGTCCTGGGCACCGACATCTTCGGCCGGTCCGTCTTCCAGGAAACCCTCCTGGCCGCGAACACTTCCATGACTGTTGCGTTCATGGCCAACGTCATCGCCGTGCCGCTGGGCATGCTGCTGGGGGCCATCGCCGGCTATTACGGCGGATGGGTGGACAACTTCATAGTCTGGCTGTTCACGACGCTGGCGAGCATTCCGGGCATTATCCGGCTGATCGCCATCAAGTTCGCCTTCGCGGGAAAGGTGCTCTTCGCGGGCACGTGGTTTGAGATGAACCTCGACGGCATGGCCGGGCTATACATCGCGCTGGGCGTTATGAGCTGGGTCGGCACGTGCCGGCTCGTCCGGGCCGAGACGATGAAGATCCGCCAACTCGACTACTGCCTGGCCGCGAGGTCCATCGGCACGGGCAGGTTCGTCACGCTGCTGCGGCACGTCCTGCCGAACGTCGCCCACATCGGGATCATCAACTTTTCGCTGGGTTTCCAGGGCGCGATCTCCGCCGAGGTGACCCTCAGCTATCTCGGCCTGGGCGTGAAGGACGCCCCAAGCTGGGGCCGGATGATCGACTCGGGCAAGATGGACATGGTTCTGGGGCGCTGGTGGGAACTGGCCGCCGCGGTGGGCGCGACGTTCATCATAATCCTCGTATGGAACATCTTCGGCGACCGCCTGCGAGACGCGCTGGATCCGAAGCTGAGAAATGCGTGAGGCTGGCTGCAATAGCAGCCGCAAATTCCAAATAACAAGTGCCAAATGACAAACAAGGACCAAATCACAAGCACCAAATGACAAACAAGGACCAAATAACAAACGCCAAATGACAAACAAGGGCCAAGACTCAAAAAGCTCCAAAGGACAAATGCCACACCTGCTCTTGCCGTCACGTTCACGGCGGGCAAGCGGAGTGTTCATGACTTGTTGGCCAGGGACTCGAAAGCGGGCCCTTGTTTGGAGTTTGGGATTTGTTACCTGGTCCTTGTTTGGGCCTTGGTGCCTGTAATTTGGACTTTGTCCTGGTTGGGAGACAGACGAAGGCGATGACCCGAGACAACGGCAAGAATGGCGCCGAGGCCCTCCTGACCGTGCGTGATCTGCGGACGCACTTCCGCACGGCCGACGGCGTCGTCAAGGCCGTCGACGGCGTGAGCTTCGCCATCGGCATGCGGCAGACGTTCGCGCTTGTCGGCGAGAGCGGCTGCGGCAAGTCGGTGACGGCGTACTCGATCATCGGCCTGGTCGAAAAGCCCGCCGGGCGAATCGCCGGCGGGCGGATATTCATGGCCGGCCAGGACCTCGTCGGGCTGAGCGAAAGGCAGATGCAGCAAGTGCGAGGCCGGGACATCAGCATGATCTTCCAGGAGCCGATGACCAGCCTCAACCCGGTCTTCACGTGCGGCAACCAGATAGTCGAGGCCATCCGCCTGCACCGGCCCATGTCCGCCGGCCAGGCCCGCGAAGTGGCCATCGAGATGCTCGAGAAGGTCGGCATACCCGAGCCCGCCCAGAGGCTCGACGAGTACCCGCACCAGCTCTCGGGCGGCATGCGGCAGCGAGTCATGATCGCCATGGCGCTGTCGTGCAACCCGCGGCTGCTGATTGCCGACGAGCCGACCACCGCCCTCGACGTGACCATCCAGGCACAGATCCTCGACCTGATGAAGGACATCCAGAAATCCTCCGGGCTGAGCATCCTGCTTATCACACACGACCTGGCCGTCGTGGCTGAGACCGCCGACGCCGTCGGCGTGATGTACGCATCGAAGATCGTCGAGCTGACCGACGCGGTGAGCCTCTACGCCAAGCCGCTGCACCCGTACACGCAGGGCCTGTTCCGCTCGCTGCCGCGCCTCGGCCAGGCCAAGAACCGCCTCGACACCATCCCCGGCACCGTGCCGGACCCGCTTGCCCTGCCGCCCGGCTGCAAGTTCTGCCCCCGCTGTAATGTCGGCCGGGATCTGCCGCGCTGCCGGACACAGGAGCCCCCGCTCCGCGAAGTGGCCCCCAAGCACTGGGTAGCCTGCTGGGAATGTCCCGGCCACGAGGCCGCACCCGAAACGGACCCGAGCTTGTTCGTGCCGGGCGGGGGAGAGAAGAAACGACAGAAGAAGCATTAGAGGGGGATTACACGGATTGAGAGGGGGCGGAAACAAGAGAAGAAGCAGAAGGAACAGCAAAAGAAGCTTTTGAATGGGATTACACAGATTAAAGGATTACACAGATTAAGAGCATTGGAAACAGCGGAAGGGAATTGCGAGGCTATGGAACAGGATGATGCAGGCAGCGAGGAGATTTCAGCGGTTGAGGCAGGCGGGGCAAGGGCATCGCAACAGGACCCGTTGACCTTTGCCATAATCGGCGCCGCGCAGAAAGTTCATCGGACTCTCGGGCCGGGCTTCAAGGAATCGACGTACCAGCATGCGCTGACGGTTGAGTTGGCTGCCCGTGAGATTCCGTTTGTCAGCCAGCCTGACTTTGACGTGTGGTACGAGGGTGTGCTTTGCGGAAAGTATCAACCGGACATCGTGGTGGAGAATCGAGTGGTGCTCGAACTCAAGGCCGTTAGTGACCTGGCTCGCGAGCATTATGCCCAGGCAATAAGCTACCTGCGCGCCTCCGGCCTGCCGGTGGCCCTGCTTATAAACTTCGGCTCAAAATCCCTGACCTGGAGACGCTTTAGGAACTGAATCAATAAACGAATCCGTTTAGTCTGTTAATCCGTGTAATCCCTTAATCTGTGTAATCCCCTTCGAAGATGTTTCTTCTTCTTTGTAGAACATGAAAAACCACCCGAACAATACGGGCGCGACACTCCTGCGGGTCGTCGGCCTGAAGACTTATTTCCCTGTCCGCGGCGGGTTGCTGGGCGGGACTGTCGGCCATGTCCGGGCCGTTGACGGCGTGGACCTGACGGTGCGGCGTGGCCGGACGCTGGGGCTCGTCGGCGAGAGCGGGTCCGGCAAGACTACCGTCGGGCGGTCCATTCTCCGGCTCATCGAACACCAGGCCGGGCATGCGTTCTTTGACGGACAGGATCTCTTCGCGCTGAGCGAGGCCGAGATGCGCAACATGCGCCGGCGGATGCAGATGATCTTCCAGGACCCGTTCAGCTCGCTGAACCCGCGGATGACCGTTGGCGGGATCGTCGCCGAGCCGCTGAAGGTCCACACGAGCCTCGGCCGGTCCGACAGGCGGCGACGCGTGGGCGAGTTGCTCGAGCGCGTCGGCCTCGCGGCCGGGTATGTCAGCCGCTACCCCCACGAGTTTTCCGGCGGGCAGCGACAGCGGATCGGCGTGGCGCGGGCACTGGCGACAAATCCGGACTTCATCGTCTGCGACGAGCCCGTCAGCGCCCTGGACGTGTCCATCCAGGCCCAGATACTCAACCTCCTCAGCGACCTCCAGCAGGAGCTTGGCCTGTCGTACCTCTTCATCGCCCACAACCTCGCCGTCGTCGAGCATTTCGCCGCCGACGTGGCCGTGATGTACCTCGGGCGGATCGTCGAACGCGCCCCGGCCAGGAGTTTGTACGCCCGTCCGACGCACCCGTACACGCTGTCGCTGCTCTCGGCCGTGCCGGAACCGGACCCGACTCGCAAGAAGACCCGCATCCCGCTGCCCGGCGAAGTGCCGTCCCCCATCAACCCGCCCAGCGGCTGCCACTTCCACCAGCGCTGCCCGCTTACCCGCCAGTTCGCCGCCGACCTGCCCGACGCCGAAACGGTCACCATCACCCCAGAGCGTGCCGAAACCGTTCGCGTGGTGGCCCGCTGCGCCTTGG
>JAUWQU010000017.1 GCA_030610965.1 Phycisphaerae bacterium | reverse complement strand
GGGGGGGGCGGGGGACGCCAACCCTAACCCCGGGCGCTGCCCAACATCAAAAACCCCGCGCCGGGACGGGCTGCCGCCGGGCGGGCGAGGTCTGTTACGGATTTCCGCGCGGCCGGCGTGAAGCGCCCCGCCGGCGCCGGGCGGGCGGCGGGTCTTGCCTATTTGAGGGCGTAGATGCCGCGTGAGATATTCTTGAACTGGGGGTCCTTGCGAAGGGCCGTGGCGACGATGCCGTAGAAGTCTTTGCTGCGGGACACGTAGCCGGCTCTCGTAACGGCGTTCATGACTTCTTTGACCCTAATGCCCTTGGGCGAGCCCTTGAGGACGCCGAGGATGTAGTCGATCAGCGGCTTGCCGCCTGAGCGTTTGCGGCTTTTTCGGCCTGGTGCGACGGCGGGCTTGTTGGCGCGGGCCTTGCCGGCCGGTGTCGGGCTGAGCGATCCGCCGGCGGCGACGATGGCCTTGTCGACCTTGGCCAGTTCCTTGATGAGTTTCTCTCGTGCCTTTTTCAGGCGGGCCACTTCTCGCTCCTGGGCCACAAGGCGGCGACGCAGTTCCTGGATGCTCATTACCGAGGCTTTGCGGGGCATAGTCATCTCCTATAGATATCCGAGACCATGTGTAACCTCACGCACATATGGCTATACGTCCGTACATTCTAGCAACATGGTTGCGAGATAACCACATGATCGAGGTGCAATCTTCGCTCTGAGTTGGAACGACACAAACGCATTGGCATCGATGACGTATGGCACGGCGGGCCCTCGCGGCGGTCGGGTCAGGCCAGTGGTGTCGTGAGGTGGTGACGGCATCCAGCGCCACCGAGAAGGGCGGCTACGGCGCGTCCGGCTCGCGCCTTAACGAGGAAGAACGCGCATTTGGGCCAAACTCTAACCGCCCTGTCAGCCGATGAAACATGCACAGAGCGGCCCCTTTCGGCCGCCCGGGGCCGAAGGACAAGGTGTCCGCCCCGCGAGCAAGGGCTAGTGAGTATGCCGAACCCTATAGTGATGGTCAGCAGTTACCCGCCGCGTCTGTGCGGCATCGCGACTTTCTGCGAGGAGGCACGGGAGTTCATTCGCAAGCACCACCCGAGGCGCGACGTGCTTGTCATCAGTCACACCGACGGCGAAGGTGACGGCGTGCTGCCGCTGATCGACCTGTCCGACCGCCGCTGGTGGGGGCCCGTGGCTGAGAAGATACACCAGCTGAAGCCGTACGCCGTGCATATCGAGCACGAGTACGGCCTGTACAACTACCTCGACGAGCGAGGCCAGGGCGACGGCAACGCGGGGTTCCTCGAGCTGCTGGACGCCATTGGCGACGTGCCGACCGTCGTCGAGCCCCACACGATTCACGGCAGGCTTACGGACTTCGAGGCCGACTTCGTGTTCAAGCTCTGCCAGCGGGCGAACGTGGTGCTCTTCAAGTGCCACTATCAGAAATGGCGGCTGGACTGGAACTTTACCGGCCGGGGCTGGCCCACGCCGGGCAACGTGATGGTCGTGCCTCACGGCGCCAGGCCCGACAAGCGCTGGAGCGTCGAGGAAGTGGTCCAATTGCGCGAGGAGCTTGGGTTCAACAAGCTGCCGTACCTCTCGCGGCACCTTGTGGGGCTCATAGGCTGGATACAGTCCAACAAGCGGTGGGACATTCTCACGGGCATGTGGGAGGAGATCGCCAAGGCCATAAAGGAACGCACGGGCGAGGAATGGGACCTCCTGGCGGCCGGGACGATGAGAGACCCGAACCACCGCAAGGATTACGAGCTTTACAAGTCGCAGGTGGAGCTTCTGGAGAAGAAGGGCCTGGCCCATTACTACGAGTTCGTGCCGCGAGGGGACGACTACTACAGAATGATGGCCCTGTGCGACTTCATCGTCCTGCCGAGCACGGACGAGACTCAGTCGGGCACGCTGGCTCGGATCATCTCGCTGAACAAGCCGTACATCACGACGGCCCCGATGGAGGGCCTGACGGCTCAGACGCTCGAGAGCGGCGGGGGTCTGCTGTTCACCACCAAGGGCATGCTCAAGCAGCAGGTGATCGAGTTGGCCTGCAACGAGGGCGCCCGAATGCGAATGGGCGAGAGCCTCAAGCTATACCTCGACAGCGTCGTCTCGTGGGACATCGTGGCCAAGCAGTATCACGAGGCGTACGAGCTCGCCCGAAAGGCACAGCGCACGGGCAAGGGCGTGGAACTGGAGCCGGAGTTCTGACGGCTCCGGGCGGCTAGGTCAATCCCTCTTAGGGCAGAGTTGCAAGAGGCGATGGAACAGTTCCCGGACCTCAGCTCCCTCGATCGCGCCGCGCCGAACGTGATCGTGGGCCGCGGCGAGAACACGGGCGAGGAGTTCTTGCTCGTTCAGCGTTGCCCTGGTGTCGAGGTGGCCTGATTCCATCAGGCTCTCCTTCACTTGGTCCAAGGCATCCGAACGGAACCCCTTGGCGCGATCGTCTTGGCGAGCGCCGAGGGCATCGACCAGCCGTCTTGCGTCCCAATCCAGCTCTCGCGCCAGGTTCGTGACGCGTTCGATGAACCTTTCGCTCACGCCCGATTCGGCCAGAACCTCCGGAGAGACAGGGCATCCCCGTCCGATGCGCCATGCCTCGGCGAACGCGTCCAATACGCACGCCCGAGCCTGGATTCGAGCCAGCAGATCGGCGGGGGCGAACGCGTCGACATCGCCGCAGGCGGTCAGGGACTGCAACTGGCCATACGTCTCGATGCCTGCCGCCAGCAGGCGGTGAAGTTGCCCGGAATCCTCGATGAGGTGTGCCAAGTGAGCAGCGCCGGCACCCACCGTTGGATCCCGCTGAGGAACACCGAGAAGCTCGGCATACTCGCCCAGGGACATGTCCCGCGGCTCGGGAATGGGCTTCTGACGAGCGGAGGACTCACTCAGCAGAGATGAGGCTGTCCGTTCCAGACGTTGGACGTCGGCCAGGTCTATCCGTCGAGCGCCCATGGCGCCCATCTGATCGGCAACTTCCTGCCACGCCGCGGCATCGCTCGGCTGGCACGTGAAGTAGAAGATCTGCCGCCCATCCTTCACCAGTGCGAGCAGACATTCGATGATTGCCCTGAACCGCATTGGATCGGTGCTGCTCAGTACCTCATCGAGAACGAAGGGCAGTTGCGTTCCCCGCTCGGCAGCCGCGGCGAAGGCCAGGCGGACGGCCAGGAGCAACTGCATGTACGTGCCGCGTGAAAGCTCGCCCAGCGCAAGCCCGCGCTGGTTGGTGGTATCCAGGGCCCGAAACGCCGACTCGCCGGTGTCCGAGAGTTCGCCCAAACGAAGTTCATACCTGCCTCGGGTGAACATCGTGAACAGCCTTGCGGCCTGGCGGAACACCTCCGGCTGACTCTCGACTTTGTGCTCCCGCTCGACCTCGTCGAGCAGAAAGCCGCCCGCCGCGGCCAGCTCGGCCTCGTCTCGCCGCTGAGTAAGGACCACCGTTGCCCATTCGACCTCCCCCAGGGCCACCTCCATGCACGTATCCCTCCGCGCGTTGTCGACGCGGAGGCGAATGTCGGCGATCTTCTCGACGAGGCCCTCATAGGACTCGGCCACGGTTGTCAGCCCGGTCGCGTGGCCGTCGATCTCCCCGGCCGTCATTTCCAGCAGCTCCGGGGTGTCCTGGAGCCTGGCCGTCAAGCCCTTTGCCGTGGCCTCCAGATCGCCGCGTCTTTTCATCGCGTCGTTGTGGCCCTGGAGAAGCCGCAGCCTCTCCTCGATGATGGCATCATCGTCATCTTCCAGCCCCACGGCTGTGAAGAGTGTCCTCTTGCGGTCCTGCAGAATGCCGATCCTCTTTCGGGCGCCCGTGGTGCTTCTCTCGGCGTCGGCGAGCAGCCCCTTGGCATCCCGGTGCAGTTTCGCGCGTTTCTCGATCGCTTTTCCGCGGGCCTCCGCAATGTCATGCGTCTGACAGGGCTCAGCGCCGAACTCGGCCAGGAAGGCATTAACGATCAGGAGGATCTCATCGCGGCTCTCTTGGAGTGCTGCCGTTTCGCCTCGGCATTTCTCCCGGGTTGTCTTGGCCTCCCGATACGCCTGGAGGTTCCCAGCCAGGACCACCAGGGCCAACGTGGATGTGTCAGTGGCGACGCCCAACCTGGCGACCAACTCGTCCCGCCGAGCCGCGATACGCTCTGCCCTCTCGTTCAGTTCCGCCAACTGCCGCTCGCAGTCTTCCCTCTGCACCTTGTGTGCCTCGGCCTGTCGTGCCTGGGCAAGCGACCGTTCGAGGCCATTGAGGTGCAAGCCGACCGATTCGGCGTCCCACGCCGCCGGTGCGTCCAAAGGCAGGCGACAGAATTGTGCGTTGAGCATCTCGCGGGAGCGTGACGCCACGTTCCCCTTTCCGGCCGGCAACAGGGCAAGCACCGCTCCGACCGCTGCCGGCAGCAGAATCAGCGCCCACCACGGGCTGACGAAGATGGCCAAAGAAATGCCGACTATCGCCAGTAAGGCGGTCGGAACCAGCGTCAGCATCAGGTTCCGCCGGGATGTGCCGCTTTCGCCGGCGCCTGCTTCGATCCACTGCCGAAGGATATTTACGCCATTGATGAGCGAGTCCACGTCCGAGGACGGCTCCAGCTTGCCCACAGATGCCAGCCGTCCTTCAATAGCAGTTCGTCGGGACTGAAGATCTTCAACGTCTCGATGGAACGCCTCGATATCGTTGAGGCCGGCCAGGTCGATTGCGTCGGCCTCGGCTGGGCCAAGATCGTCGCCCAACGCCGCCAGGGCCGCGGCGACTATGTTGTCCGCATCGCCAAGACGCTTCTCGGCGTCCCGCAGATCTCGCTGGACATCGCGAAACGCCGCCCGGTGCGCCGTGTGCTCATCTATGCGAACCTCGGGGATTCCCTCTGCCGGCAGGCCTGCGTCGCGCTTCTGCTGTGTGGCCAGTTCAGCCGACGCCAGGGCCCGCTCGAGCTGGGCCGTGCTCTCGGCCAGATCCGCTCGGATCTGCTGGAGGCTGTCAAGCTCGTTGCCCCGCAGCAGATCCATGCCGGCTGGGAAGGCATCGAGATTTGCCTGCGCCTGCGCGGCCTGACCCCGAACATCGGCGAGTTCGCGGGCATTGTCCAGTAGGGCAAGGCGTGCCTGAGCGCCCAAGGCAGCCTGCGATTTCTGCTGGAGCCGCTCCAACTCGTTTTCCTCCCGCAGCAGCGCCTCGTGATCGGCCCGGATAGCATTGACGGCCTGCTTGGCCTGCTTAAGCTGCTCGAGCTCCTTTTTGCCATGGCGACGAGACAAGTCGAGCATGTCCGACCGGCGGACGGCGCTCAGGTCGTAACCCCCGGACATCTCGCGCGAGATCCTGGCCGCGAGATCGGTATCGGTCTGAGCACCTTGGAACAGATCATCGATCGTGATGGTGAAGCAGGTCGCCAGGTGCGGGCCGGGCACGGGAGGCATCTCGGCGGGCACGCCCTCCCGCTGGCAGGTCAGACGCGTGCCCTCCAACTCCAGCCGCAGGGCCTGCTCGCCATCCGCCCAGTCGCCCACCAGCGATATCGGGGATGCCCCGGCGAGGGTCTCCGGCCAGAGCAGCCCGCGGATCGCCCGGCAGGCTGTCGTCTTGCCCGAAGCGTTTGGCCCTATGACCACGTTGAGCCCCTCGCTGAGCTCGGGAAGGTCGAATCCCTTCTGCTCGAAGCCGGGCATGCGGAGGATGGATAGTTTTCGAATCTTCACGTTCGCGCCTCCCTTTGCGCCAGGAGGCTATCGAGAACCGCCGTGCCCGCCCTTATCAGCGCCGAGCGGATATGTTCCTCCGTTTGCCCGGCCGTGCTGTCCGGCAAAGATGCGAATACCGGCTGGGAGCGGCGCTCTTCCATGGCACGGCCGGCATCGCGGACCAGCCGTTGGTAAGCTTCGCTCGGCTGGCGAGTTTCCAGCAGGATGAGGTGTCGAGCGAGGAGCCCGGCCGGGTCGCTGGACCCGGAGATATCCTCCAAGGGTATGTCCGGGCGGGACAGGTCCTCCACCTTCTCGATGAAGTAATCCACATCATCAAAGCGCGGCCGGAGATCCTCCTGTATGGTGGGAGTGAGCCCCGACAGGCTGCGGTGAATGGCGGTCCGTCCCCGCAGGCGCAGCCGGCAGCCGACGGCCCTGGTGGAAGTGAGCTCGTCGCGGATCTCGTCATGCCTGGCGCGAAGTGCGTCGAGGATCGCCGGCCCGAGGGAATCAGCGTCCGATATGTCCTCCAGGGGCAGATCGATCTGTTCCCACCGCAACGGCGCGAGCGGAAGCAGTTCAGCCGTCGGTGTTTGGCCCTTGTCAATCGTAACGATCCAGGCCCCGTGCGAGCCCGGCTCGCCGGGGTCGAGGCCGACGGGTGAGCCTGGGTAGAGGATCATCGGCAGGCTCTCGCAGAGCAGGCCGGGCTTGTGGATGTGCCCCAGAAGCCAAGCCGCCGGCGACGTCGCTTTCAGCTCCGATGTCGTCACGGGGGCGTATCGGCTGGCGCTTGCGTCGCAATCGCAGTGGAGGACTCCCACCGTGGGGATATCGTCGGAGACGTGAGGGTAGTCCGCCAAGGGATTCGTCAAGACGTGACCTGCCGGGAACGACCAGCCCTGGAAGCGCACGGATTGCCCGTCTTGCTGTTCAAGGATGACCTCCTCCCACCGACCGCCACGGCCCAGGAGCCGGAACTCCGGGAACTGATCCGCCAGGCGGGGAAGCACCTCGAAGTCGTGGTTTCCCGAAACGGCGACGACAGGAATCTTCGCCTCGACGAGTTGCTCGATACCCGATTGCAGAACGGAAAAGGCCTCGTAGAAACGGTTGCTCTCGTCCACCACGTCGCCGGTCAGGACAACCGCATTGACCTTCAGCTCGATGGCGGACGCCACGACGGCTTGCCATGCCTCCCGTGGGCCAAGAGTGCCGGCTTCGATACCTTCCGGGATCCGCGTCGGCCTGCGGCCGAGGTGAACATCGCCGGTGCAAAGGATTCGAAAAGGCATTTGTCGTCCCCGTTCCTTCACTGGGTTCCAAGCCGCACAGATTCTCCCACCGATGGGTTTCCATTGCAAGGAAAGCCAAGGGCCGGTCGCAGCCAAAACCGGACTGCTAAGGGCAGGGTCAATGCGTCGAACACCTTATCGGCAGCCCCGTGGGCCACGGCGGCGCCGGGGGTATCCAAGTGCCCCATTCAGGTTCGAGGCTGGTGGCACGTCTCCGGAGGCCCGGCGCGTGGAATGAGCCCATGGAGGATGGCGCCAGCCGCTTACTTCGCTTTGGTGGGCCTGAACCAGAACGATTTCCAGTACGCCTGGTCGGTGGCGTAGACGTCGATTTTTTCCCCGTCGGCGCCGGCGGAGGCGGGCAGGATGCCGTACCGCTTCATTTCGCGCACGTAGGGGTCGTTGGGGCGGAAGTCGGGCATGTCGAATCGCGTCATCTTCCGCAGGTTCTTTCGGACGCCCTCGACATAGGTCAGCAGCTTGCGATAGTCCGCGTCATCGGTGGAGGCAAAGACGCCGCCGGGCGCCCTGTCGGACTTGCAGATGCCCCAGCCTCCCGCGCTGGTGGCCAGCGGCGCCAGCAGGATCAGCGAGCGGTCCGGCTCGGTCAGGTTGCAGAGCAGCTCCGGGTTCGTGCGGAATCGCGGCAAGGGTTTCTTCGCCCTGTCGGTCTTGTTGGCGTGGCAGCTTGCGCAGCGGCTTTGGAGGGGCTCGCGGTCCGGCCTGATCCTGCCGGCCATGCCCGTGCCCAGCGAGGCGTAGGTGCCCGGGTAGGTCGCGCCGGCCTCGATCCAGAGGCGGATCGTTTTGTGCTCGAGCGGCGTGAGCTTGACTTTGTTATGGCTGCCGTCGAGATGCTTCATGAGCCTGCTGGCGCCGCTGCCGATGGCGCGAGGCGGGAGGTCGCCCAGCGCATCTCGGCCGTGGGAGACCAGGCCGCGGATCATAAGCGCCGCGTAGCTGTGTGAGTACCACGGGCTGTGGTCTCCGGAAAGCGAGAGCATCTTTGGCGGCGGTTTCTTTCCGCGGTAGTTGTGGCAGCGAACGCAGTGTCGGTCGAGGATGGGCTGGACGTCGCGCGGGAAGTCGATGACATCCGGGACGTCGGCGATGGGCTCGATGCGAGCAGGTGGCTTTCGCATGGCCAGCGGCACCGAGCGCTGGGTGGCGGTGTCGGTGCGGTTTTCGTGGCAGCCGGCGCAACTTGTCGTCTCGCCGGGCATAACGCTGACGAAGCTCTGCATTCGCTTGATGGCCAGGTCGTTGGCGTCCAGCGCTACGAAGAACACCGACCGAAGCGCGGGGACCTCGAAGAAGGCCGAACCGTCCGGCTCGACCGGCACGGTGCCGAGGATTCGCGGCAGGGTGAACGTGCCGCCGAGGCTGATCGGCTCCATCGTGCCGGAGAAGTTCGCCGGCTTGGACAGCGTTTCGAGCACGAGGAGCTTGGTTATCTGCCCCGGCTTGACGCCGGCCATGTTTCGGCCGTGGGTCACGTCGGCCAGGGCAAGTCGTCCGGTGGCCTGGGTGTAGTCGGTTCGCGAGGCGATGACGGGCTCGCGTGGCCTTGCGATTACGGGGCGCGGCTCGTGTGCCCACATGCCAGGCTGCTCGGCGCGGGCGATTTCCACGGTGCCGCCCTTGCCGTCGATCAGCAAGATGCGGTTGCCTTCGGCGGCCAGGAAGAGCTCTTCGCTCAGCGGGTACGGATCGCGGAAGTTGCTGCCCTTGCCGACGAACCGGACCCACTTCAGCTCGTCGGGCCCGGCGTCGGGGTCGACGATAGCCAGCCTGCCCGCGTGCTCCTTTCGGCCGTGGCCTGGTGAGAAGACACTGAGCACCTTGCTGGTGCGGGGGATCGGCTTTGCGTCGAGCATGACCGTGCCGGGGTGCATGTTGCCGAAGTACACCATCGCGCTCGTGCCATCGGGGTTGGCTGTCCACAGGTGGTGGAACTTCACCCGGCTGCGGTCGCCGTACTCCCACCGCATGTACAGCACCCGCCCGTCGGGCATCATCCAGGGCGTGTTGTCCTGCTCGATGTTGCATGAGATTGGATGAATGTCCTGCCCGTCGGGCCCGCAGCGGTACATGACGGCCACCTGGACCATCCAGCACTGGACCCACCGATTGCAGCGGGATGAGCAGAACAGGATGTCGCCGTCGGGCAGGTAGATCGGTTCGATGTCATCGCGCGGGCCGTCGGTGATCTGGCGAAGGTTCGCCCCGTCGATGTCTATCTCGTAGAGGTGGTAGTACCGGCTATCGGCCTTGCGGTAGGAAAAGAGGATCTTCCGGGCATCGTAGCTGAGCTGCGGGTCTCGAACGCCGCCGCCGGGGTCGTCCAGGATTGTCGATACCTTGCCCGTTCGCAGATTGAGCTTGCACAGTCGCCCGCCAAAGGGCCGACCGTACATCATCTGCTTGTCGTCCCGGACATGGTAGCCGAAGTTGGCGTACCAATGCCCGTCGCTTCCGACGCCGCGGGCAGCGAAGACGATTTCCTCGCAACCGGCCAGGGGTCCGGCCAGGGCATCGGCGAGCATTTTCGGCGGCCAGGCCGGCCCGTCGGCCGAAGCGACGGCGTGCGGGACCGCGAGGGCTGCGAGCGCCAGACAGGACATCCTAAGCCACAATGCGGCGTGTAACATGAACCCGATTCTCCTTGGTATGTTGATGTGCCTGTGCATAAAACGCCGCCAACGGGCGGCGGTGCCGCGGTTTCTCTCGATCGTCGCCAAGGCTGGAATGGGCGCATAGCAACGGCGCCGGGCTTGAGGGCCGCGGCGCCGTTCGTTGTTGGGTGAAGATGCCGCCTGCCGGCTACTGTGACAGGAGGTACTCGATCAGGCCGTCGATTTCCTCGGGCTTCAGTTTGCTGGTGGCGCCGTGGGTGTCCTTCTTGTTGCGGTCGATCAGCACTTCGCGGAGCGTCGCGGCTGAGCCGTCGTGGAGGTATGGGGCAGTCCGCCAGAGCTCGATGAGGGTCGGCGTGTCGAAGGAGGAGTCCTTGCGGTCGAACTCTCCTCGGGTGCCGACGTCGTACATCTTGAGGTCGGTGAGAAGCGGGCCCGGATGGCAGGAGGTGCAGGCGGCCTTGCTGGACTCGAAGACGGCCTTGCCCTTCTGGGCCTTGGTCGAGAGCTTTCCGTCGGGGGTCAGGTAGGGGCTCTTCTCTGGCTTGAGGTCCCTGAGGTAGTCCTTGACGGCATCGAGTTCCTGGCTCTGCGGCTCGCGGAAGAGGATGAACCTGAAGCCTGCCGCGGAGGCGACGGAGGAATCGGATCGGACAGCCAGGCTCATCGCCGGCGGGGTCTTATGCGCCAGCAGCAGCGAGCGTGTGTTCTTGGGATTGCCGATGCCGTCGTTGAGCAGGTCCCAGTTGAGCCCGTCTGCCCGCGCGCCGTCGGGGTGGCAGGTCGCGCAGCTCAGCCAGTGCTGGAAGGATTGCGTGCCGTCGTGGAAGACCATCTCGCCTCGGCGGACGCTGTCCATCTTGGGCTGGTTCGGCAGCTTGGCGATCACCAGAACCTTGTCGCTGTCGGCGTCGGCAAGTATGACCGAGCCGGTGAAATAGCACGCGACGGCAAGCTTTTTGCCGTCGGGCGACAGCGCCAGGCCGCGCGGGCCGACGCCGTCGATCTTGTTGCGGATAAGCAGGCCCGCGCCGTACAGGGCGGCCAGGTCGTTGGCGAGCATGGCCCGCTTGGTCGGATCCTTCTTGATCTCGGCCCAGATGGTCGACAGGTGGCGCGGCACGCCGTGGGGGGCGGGCTTGTCGGCGGGGATGTCCTTGCCTTCGGTCAGCAGGTGGAGGCTTTCGAGGTCCAGCTTGGCCACCTGATGCACGCCGGACAGCGCGATCCAGAGGCACTTGCCGTCCTTGGCGATGGCCATGCCCCACGGGTCGGCGGCGCCTTCCATCAGGCGGTCCAGCAGGACGGTGGCGTAGAGCTTCTGGTTCTGCACGTCGATGATGGTCATCGCGTTGGTGTTTATCCAGCCGCGGTCAAGCTGCGTCGTCGGCAGAGTGAACCGCCCGAGTGCGTGGGAGGCGTAGGCCCACTTGCCGTCCGGGCTGACGACGATGTCACGAAGGTCCATCGAACCGGGGGTCAGCCTGATGTCGGAGGCCTTCTTGAGGCCCTTGAGGTCCAGCACGGTCACGTAGGAGGCCATGGTGGCCTCGGTGGCGTTGCCGAACGGCACGAGGTTGGCGACGAAGGCGACGGTTTCGTCGGGGCTGACGGCGATGCCCTGCGGATGGGAGTTCAACTCGATGCGAGCCTTCTCTTTGCCCGAGCCGAGGTCGATGACCGACACGCTCTTGAGGCCGTAATTGCCGACCAGCAGCAGCTTGCCCTTGGGCGCCACGGCCAGGCCGACCGGCTTGGGCCCGACCTTGAATCGACGGAGGACCTTGCCGGCCGCGACGTCGACTTCGGCGACCGTGCCGGCGTCGTACTCGGCCACGTAGCACGTGTTGCCCTTCCCGAAGGCCACGCCGTACGGCTGGCCGGTCAGGGCGACCTCGCGGAGGATCTTGCCGGCATCGTCCATGATCGCAAGTGCCCCTGCCGTGCGGTCACTGGCAGCCAGAAGCTTGCCGTCAGCGGACCACGCCACGTCCTGGGCCGAGCGATACTTTCCCGCAGCCATAGAGGCCGAGCAGGCCAGCATGAGCGTCGCGGCAACAGCCACTATCAGCAGATTTCGCATTCCACACCTCTTTTCAGTCAGTTGTCTTACACATGGCGGTCACAATTTCACGGTGTCACGTTCAAACGCTCGCAGCCGGCGTGAGCAGGCCCCGCGCGTCCGCAAGTCTTTAACCAACCGGCCGGGCAATGGGTTTCCTTGCAGGAGACGGGTTTTTTTCGCACCGGCCTCGCCGGGCCGCGAGCGGGTATTATGGCGGCTCCGTCGGGGAGAATCCACGGCCAATTGCACCAATTGCCCGAGCCCACAGTCGAGCACCGCAAGAACGGCTCAGAGAACCTTCGCCGCCGCCGCGAAGCCTGCCTTGGCGACCTGGCAGGTCTGGGCGATGTCCTCCCTGCCGTGGGCGATGGAGACGAACATGGCCTCGTATTGGCTGGGGGCCAGGTACACGCCGGCTTCGAGCATCGCGTGGAAGTAGGCCTTGTACGCCTCGGTGTTGCTGGCCGAGGCCGTGGCGAAGTCGCTAACCGGACCCGGCGTGAAGAAGCAGCACAACATGCTGCCGACCCGCGTGAAGAAGACTTTGTCGCCGACCCCGGCCGACTCGGCCGCGCCGGCAAGGCCCGCGGCCAGGGCGGCGCTCTTGGCCTCCAGTTGCTCGTAGAAGCCCTCTTCCCGCAGCTCGGCAAGCGTGGCCAGTCCCGCGGCCATGGCGACGGCGTGGGACTCGCAGATGCCCACGTCGTAGTACCGGTCGGGGAACCGGGTGCGGAACTCCGCCAGCCCGGTCCCGTCCGGCATGGCGGCGGTGATCGCGCAGATTCGCCGGTCCTCCTCGGCCGCCGCCAGCAGCGCCTCGGAGAACGCCGAGGTCCAGGAGGGTCGCTCGGGGCGGGCGAATACCGCTTTGCCCGCTTCGATCGTCCAACTGGTTGGGCTGTGGAATGTCTTGGGGTCCTCGACGGCGTATTCGTACCCCTGGCCCTTGACGGTGTGAACGTGCAGCAGGACCGGCGTGTCCAGGACCGAGACCTTCTGGAGGATTTTCACCAGGTCGCCCATGTCGTGCCCGTCGATGGGGCCGAAGTAGCGGAACCCCAGCGCCTCGAAGGCCTGCTGGCCGTGCACGGCGGTTTGCAGCCCTTCGCGGATGTGCCTCAGGGCGTCGCCGATGTTCTGGCCCATCGGCAGGTGCTTGAGCATGCTGTCGGTGGCGTGGCGGAACCCCCGGTACATCCGGTTCAGGCGGACCGAATCGAGCGCCCGGGCCATCGCCCCGGTGGTCACGTCAATGGCCATGGAGTTATCGTTGAGCACCACCAGCAGTTGCCGGTCGAGCAGGGCGGCGTTGTTGATGCCCTCCAGCGACAGCCCGTTGACGATGCTGGCGTCGCCCACGACGGCCACCACCTTGCGATCGGGATCGAGCGCCTTGTCGGCCAGGGCCATGCCCATGGCGGTGGAGATGGCTGTGCCGGCGTGGCCGACCTTGAACAGGTCG
Organism: Phycisphaerae bacterium; assembly: GCA_030610965.1. GTDB lineage: Bacteria > Planctomycetota > Phycisphaerae > SM23-33 > SM23-33 > JAUWQU01. The sequence continues at coordinate 755 of JAUWQU010000017.1, read as the reverse complement.
TAGAGGCTCTCGGCCGGATCGGGGAACCCGCTGAGCCCGCCGGCCTGGCGGAGGTCCTCGAACTGCTCACGACGGCCGGTGAGCAGCTTGTGGGCGTAGCACTGGTGGCCCACATCCCACAACAGCCGGTCGCGGGAGAAGTCGAACACCTTGTGCAGGGCGACGGTCAGTTCGGTCACGCCGAGGTTGCTGGCCAGGTGGCCGCCGCGACGGCTGACCACGTCGATTATCACCTCGCGCAGATCCTGGGCCAGTTGGGCCAGCTCGGTCATCGAGAGGGCCTTCACGTCGTCCGGCGAATCGATTCTGTCCAGTAGCTCGCTCACTTAGTTGGTTCTCTCCAGCATCATTTCGACCAGCGACCGTAGCGGGTCGGCCGCCGCCCCGAAGCTGTCGAGGCGTTCGGCGGCGCGCCGGCTGATCCTCTCGACGGCCTCGGCCGACTCGTCGGGGCCCAGCAGGGCCGGATAGGTTCGCTTGCCGGTCGCGGCGTCTTTGCCAGCGGTCTTGCCGAACTGCTCGCTCGTACTGGTGGTGTCCAGCAGATCATCCTTGATCTGGAACGCCAGTCCCAGGTCGGTTCCGAATTCACCCAGCGCCCGGCGCTGGCGGGCGGAGCCGCCGCCGCAGATGGCGCCCATCCGGCAGGCGCCGGCGAACATCGCGGCGGTCTTGCGAGCGTGGATGTACTCCAGACCTTCGGCGCCGTCGGGCACGGTGCACAGGCCCATGTCGGCGACCTGTCCGGCGATCAT
>JAUWQU010000111.1 GCA_030610965.1 Phycisphaerae bacterium | reverse complement strand
CTCCTTGATTACCGCTAAGCCCGAAACGGCCCAGTGATACTTTAGTTCGCCGGCGCCTTTGGCACCCATTTGTGCCATATTGCTGAACTTCGGCACCACCTCGATGGTCTTCCGGCCATCCCAACTGGCCGGCGCCTTCAGCGTAAAGGCAGGCTCGGGAATTGCCTCCTTGATCGTGACGGGAATGTCTCGCGTCTTGGTTCCATTGGCGCAGATAGCCTTGAATCGAATCGTCACCGACTTATCGCCGACAACTCGTCCGGCATCAAACGCGAAGGTGAGCCGGTCCACGGCAGCCACCGTTTCCCGGCCATCCCTCTTGATAATCCAATAGACCTTCTGCGCGCCGCCGGCCTTGGCGGTAAGGGTGACGCTTTTGCCTTCGGGCAAGGTCACTTGCCTCTGCGAGACCGCAAAGGCATCACCAGGTTGCACCAGTGGGCCAACCAGGGATTGCAGGGGTTTCTGGTTCTCATATTGAAGCCGAATCCAGTCGGCAGAGCGGGTGACTTTAGAAATGCGCACCTCGTCGATGTCGCCAACGAATCTGTAATTGTTGTACCAGCCGCCGATATACATCCTCGCAGGACTCTTGATGGCCAGTGGGGACCCCGTAGACGTCGAGACCCCGTCGAGGGCGCCATTCACATATACCCTTGAATCTCCGTTCTTAAAGGCGTGAACCACGTGAATCCATTGGGACATGGGGAGCGTGCTGCCGCCCACAACGTCTGCGCCCGAAAAGTAACATTCCATCTTCATGTGTGGGGGACTGCGAAACCTCATAGTCACTTTACCCACACGCGCTTCGTTTCCCCAGGCAAGGATGAGCGCATTGGGCGTCTCGGCTCTGAACCACGCTTCAGAAGAATGGGGACTGGAGCCGGAAGGAAAGCCTGGGATCTTCTCGCCGCAGTTGATTCCCTTGCCTATGTCAAAGTGCCGGCTATTACCAATAATACCGGAAGAAGATGTGGTGCCCGTATCCTTCGATTCGAGCGTGCCGACTTCATCCTTCACCGGATCATTCATGTGCCAGACACTGAGATATCCATTGGATTCATTGAAGACCGCGGATCCGTCGGATTCACTGGCCGCGTCGGCCTTGCCCCAATACATTCTTATTTCCTGACGCGCGTTGCCCTTGATCGTGGGTATGCGAACCCAGATGGCGGCCGTTCTGGCGGCTACATCCCATGCATCGATCTGGTATGCCAGCGGCGTGCCTGTGCTGGTGGTGAAACGAATGTCCTCGCCGTTGGACTTAGCCTCGCTGAAATTGAAGAAGTCCCTGTTCAGGCGAACCAGCAGTGGGAAACCGTCTTGCGACGCCGAAGCCGGCAAATCCGCGCCTTCGGGCGTGGTGAGCAGGTAGATGGCCCCGGAATGTTGCCAGCCAGAGTATTGGGCAGGTGCCGCCTGCAAGACCCCCGTGAGCAAAATCACGCCGCAGGCAATTCTATACATCGGATACATCCTTATCTCTTCCTCATAGGAAGTTTGGTTGGACATTGGCAAGTGGCCGGCCGACCCGAAGGCGGCTGGATTCCCGCATCGACCTGCGGTCGAAGTACCGGCCGGCTATATCCCTGGCAGGCCAAACGGACCCCTTGCGGGGTTGCGTCACCGCAGAGCCCACTTCCGTTTCGCCAACGGACGTATTGTCCTGTTCGTGTCGATCATCGTCAATCGGATTCTGTCGGCCGCCTCGGCCCGTTCTGCTCGTCACCAGTGGACAAAGGCTTCCTCTTGGCCGCACACACCAACCGAACCGGGCGAGATGTCCAATTCCGACTGAACCTTTACACGCCCTGCTAATTTCGGCAGCAGTTCCTTCATCGCTTTGCCCAGGGCAGCGCCGATGAGGAAGGAAGTACTTCTCACCATTCTTTAACTCGCGGCACCCCCTCCTGCATCGGCGAATTCTTCGCAGCTCGCGAGAACTCGTGCGCCTCGACAAACTTGACCGTCCCTGCAAACCCCAGCCGTGCCGCCGCGTGTGCCGAGGCGGATGCTGCCAGCCTGGCCAAGCGGCTGGATAAGAACACCGACGAGTGGGCGTCGATCGCCAAGGCTGCCGGCACAAAGTACATCGTGCTGACATCGAAGCACCACGACGGGTTCTGCCTCTGGGACACAACCTTCCCAGGAAAATCACCGGCAGTTCGCTGCTGAGCGGCGACTGCAATGACAGGCGGAGCGGCAGGAGCAAATCCTTTGTATCGCTCAGGCCATACGCGTACGGGGAAAGCGGCAAGCCGGTGGACCGTCAACCGGTTCGCGCCACCCCAGGCGAGTTCGGCGCCAAGGCCTCGAAGCTTTATCAAATGCTCAAGAAGGGACACCACGATCTCAAGATGCCCCCGGCTGACATGCGCCGTATCGTTATCTGGCTCGATCTGAACAGCAACTTCTACGGCGCCTACAAACGAACCGCCGAACAGGCTGGTGGCGAACTGGTCATGCCCGAATTGGAATGAATCGCGTCGCCCTTCTTCAGACAGAGCCCAGACACCACCGACAGCGATTCGTCGTAAGTCCTTATGGCACGGCCGCGACCGAATTACTCGGTGGGGCAGTCGGGCAGGGACTGCACTCTGCGTCAATCAAGCGTGAAGCTATTCTTCCCGGCCTTGACGGCGAAATCCCACTTCTTGCCGCCCCTCCGCACCCATAGTTGGAACTGGCCGTCCGACTCGACGGTCACTTCGACCGGCCCCGAGGGATCGTTCGGCGGCCTGGCAACCAGCGTGGCCGTGTGCCCGTTGAAGCGGAATCGCTCGCAGCCGCAGCGTTTCGAGGAAGTCAACACCCAGGTCAATCGGTTGTTTGGGGCGTCTGCCCTCAGCCCGATGCCGTATTCGAGGAAGTACAGGATGGGGACTATGCCCGTCCAGCCGACGAAGTTCTTCTTCGCCGGTTTACCCGGCTTTGCAGCATCCGGGGCGTAGTTCTCCCACACGGTGCCTGTCGTCCGAAAGACCTCGCCTACCGTCCGCAGGTGTTCCAAGGCGATCTCGCGGGCCAGATCATGCTTGCCATAGCGCTGCAGTCCGCGAATTACCATGGTGTTGGTAGGCGACCAGACGGCGCCGCGCCAATAACCGCCTGCCGGATCAAAGCCCTCCTGGTCGGCCGGAGTGGTCGGCACACGATGCTTGCGGCCGAAGCTCCGGGGATTGCGCAGTTCGGTCGCCAGGGCGTCGGCCTGCTCGGGCGACGCCACGCCCGCCAGGAGTGTCCAGAAGGCGGCGATCGTCTTGGCCGGCGCCTGCTTGCCACCAACCGTCAGGTCGAAGTAAAACTTCCGCTTGGAGTCCCACATCTTCTCGTTGATGATCCGCGCCAGCTCCGCCGCTTCCTTGCGGAACGCCACGGCCTCACGCTTTTTCCCCAGCAGATCGGCGATCTCGGCGAGTTGATTGCCGAACAACACCATCTGCGACGAGGTATCCACTGCCGTGCCGCCCTTGTCCAAGTACGGGTTGCGCGGCGAGTTGTCCATGCTGGCCCAGTCGGTCATGTAAAGGCCGTTGCCCTGGCGGATGTACTTTTGCAGCGCACGGTAGTACCGAACCAGTGGTTCGTAGACCAACTTCAAGCGGGAACGGTCGCCGGTTACCCGAACGCTTTCCAGTTCAGCCCACGCGAAGATGGGATGGTTCAAGGAGTCGAGCGTCAGGTGCGGACGCGATCGAGGGGCCTCCCGGCCCGTATAGGTAACGGAAAACCGGCCCCAACGGCTGAACAACTCCTTCTGCTCCCGGTTCACCCAATCGACATAATCCCGCCCCGTGGTCCGGTTGATCTCCCGGCAGATTTCGCCGTCCTCATACTGCTTGGCATAGAAGTTGTCCAGCGAGCATATCCCGGGAACCAGGGGATGCCCGTAGTTGCAGAACATTGTCAGGAAGCAGGTGTCCCAGAGGAAGATGTTCTGGTTGAAGGCGGCGTCGATGAACTGACTGACGAACGCGCTTCCCGGCTTGGGCTCGTAGAAGTTGCGGAACCCCAGCTCCCAAGTCTTCCAGTACATCTGGACGTACAAGGGATTCTCGTCGTAGATCGGGCTGGGCAGCTTGCTCTTGGCCTCGGCGAACTTCGGCAGCGGTTTAGGGACGTACAGCTTCTTGGCGAAGTACATCCCTTGGGCAGGCTCGGCTCGCACCGACCGCAAGGCCGGACTGCCCAGAAGGATTGCCACAGTGACAAGGAAGATGCTTGGACGGCTGGTCGCGTGATCTTTCACGTTCGTCGAGGCTGAATCGTTTACGAAAATGGATTTGATTAAGCAATGGGGTCGCATGTGGTAACCTAGTCTGGCCCGATGGGCAAACCGTCGGGGTATTCGCAGGGCAATACACGAACTACAAGCGAGCGCAGAAGAATGCAAACAGAAAAAGGTATCGGGAAGTTTTCAATCGTTTCGGTCGTGGCTGCGGCGTGCCTGATATTAGGGGTGACGGCGGATGCGGCGACGTATTACGTGAGCCAATCTTGGGGCAACGATAGTTGGACCGGGCTGGCTGCAACTCCGTCCGGGAAAGCCGGGCCTTGGAAGACACTGAAGCGGGCGTCGATAAAGTACGCCCCCGGCGACAGCATCCTGCTGAAATGCGGCGACACCTGGAACGAGGAGTTTCGCCCCAAGGGAAGCGGCACGCCCAGGAAGCCCATCTTCATCGGCTCGTACGGAGAGGGCAAAAAGCCCGTGATCGACCGGGAGGACGACAAGAAGGATCTGACCGGCATTCGTCTGGACGACCAGGGCGGCTTCAAGATCGTCGGGCTCGAGTTCAACCGCTGCATGACGGGCATCTACGCGGAATACACCGATGGTTGTCCCACCAAGAAATTCATCTGGATCGAAGACTGCTATTTCCACGATGCGCTGAAGTATCAGCATTACGAAGATTATCCCAAGCGTAAGATCGGGCTTGGGGTCTGCTTCTTCTCGTTCGAACTCGACAACAAGATCGTGCTGACCGATATCACGATCAAGAATTGCGTGTTCCGAAGACTGGCGTCGGGCGTTTGGACCAACAGCCCGGACAACTTCAACAAGAACGCGTCCAATATCTATAACTTCGGAAACATGACCTTCGACGGCTGCCTGTTTGAAGAGGGCTATCAGTGGCAATTGGGTTTGCGCGGGGTGGCCGGCGGGGCTGTGCGGAACTGCGTCACGCACGATATCGGCCGGGATTTCAGGTCCTTTAACGGCGTGGCCGGGGGAATGTTCTTCCGCTGCAAGGATTGGATCTTTGAAGATAGCGAATGGGGTTTTGTTTCGATCGGACTGGGCAGCGCCGATGGTGAAGCGTTCGACTTCGAGGGCAACTGCGACAACATGACCATGCGCAACTGCCTCTTCCACGACACCGACGGACCGGGCTTCCTGCTCTGCTGCTACGCCTCCGACGGGCACCCTAACAAGGGCATCATCATGGACAATTGCGTCCTGAACGGCAAGGCAAAGCGGCCCATCGGATTGCCCAGATGCGAAATCATCAACACGACCGACTGGACTGAAGTGACCTGGAAGAAGTGCCGTTTCTATCTTTCGAAGGGCGAAGCCCTCATGAAGGTGATGGACCCGGAGAAGGATAAGAAGTCCAAATTCGTCGATTGCCTGGTCAAGAAACTCAGCGACGCCTGCAGCACGCCGAATCTGGCGATAAAGGCCAAGGCGACCGCGTCGTCCGGACAAAGACCCGCCAACGCTATCGACGCCAAAGCAACTACCTCGTGGCAGGCAGCCTCGGCCACCGACCAGTGGCTCCAGATCGATTTCGGCAGGGCCGCAACCATTAACGAATTCAAGATCAAAGAGGACGCCTCTTCGTCGATCATCCGCTATGTAATCGAATGCTGGGACGCCAAGGCCTCGCGCTGGGTGGGCTGCTTCAACGGCATGGCCATCGGGGCGGAATTCGTAGCGCCAATCGTCGGCAGGACCACGACCAAGACGCGTCTGCGGGTCATTCGGACAACAAAGGGCAACCCCCGCATAGCGGAATTCGAGGCTTACAACGACAGGACCGGCGCGCTTCCAATCACGGCCGGCGGGTATCTGATCAAGAAGTAAGATCGGCGACGAGGTTTACTATCAGGCCGGCGGCTGGCCGGTGCGACATCACTCGACGTCCTCTCGGCAACACGCTTGGCCAGGACGCGGCTCGCCAAGCACATCAGCCTCGGCGACTTCGAGGGTGATCCCCAGCACGCGTTCTACTGCACCTTCGGCGACCGCCGATGCGTTGGCCGGTTGTCGACGTCGTCGGGGCTAACAGCCCGTTTAGAAAGCTGCTCTGGCTGCGGGCGGGCCTTTTGCCTGCGCGACCGCGTCGCAAAACATCGACAACACTCGCGAGTTTGCCTTCGATTTCGCTCCTTGTTGCTGGGCAAAATGCCGCGCCCTCGCCGACGACTGGGCCTGCCGCAGCCTGCCATCCGCCCGGAAACACATTGGGCGAGAGCCGTGCAGGGTCATTGGCGTGTCGAGCTGAGAGGAGGCATCTCTCGGAGCAGGCTGACTAGCCACGTTTTCCCTGCACGGGCATCTCGCCCTTTGGTTTTCGCGGTCCGGCCCCCCCGCGGCCGGGGTGCTTCAGGGCTACGGGCAGGCGGGTGTGCCGCCGGCCGGTAGGCGGGCTCGATCATTGATACTTGATACGAATCACGCCCTGCGGCGGCGGCGGATGACCGCCATCGCGCCGATGACCAGCAGGCCGAGCGTCGCCGGCTCGGGGATCGTGCCGGCAGCGCCTGGGCTGGTCTCGCCGTAGTGGGCCTGCAGAAGTTGCAGGTCGTTCCAGTCCACGTCGCCGTCGCCGTCGAAGTCGCCGTCGGCCGTCGTCGCGCCGGTTGGCTGGCCCATGTTGCGCTTCAGGACGATGTAGTCGGCCGCGTTGACCACCCCGTTCTCGTCGGCATCGCCGATCAGGCTCACATCGACCATCAGGACGATTTGACTGTCACCCATGTAGTTGTAGTCGATCGTCCAGCCGGACGGTACGCTGGCGAACTCCGTGCCGATCAGGATACCGGCGGTGATCTCCGGCTCGCCTTCGCCGGCTTCGATATCCCAGTCGACGATAACATACTCTGATTCGCTCATGTCGAACGCGTCAAAGGTGACATTCAGCTCCGTGATATCCAGCGTGCCGCCGTTGATCACCTGAATCAGGTCGCACGTCGCGCCATCGATGTTGAAGTTGAGCGTACCGTTTCCATCGACGACGCCAGGGTCATTGCCGCCTCCCCAACTTGGTGGCGCGGTGTTGATGGTCATCGTGGAGTCGGCGAGCGATCCGTTGACGGTGAGTGTTCCATTGTCGACGGTCGTACCACCGAGGTAGTAGTTGTCGCCAGAGAGTATCAGCGTGCCGGAGTGGCGCTTTCTAAGGCTTCCGGTGATCCCGGAGATCTCGCCGGAAAGCTCCATGCTGCCGTTACCATACACGCCGAAGATCCCGTTCTCCGCAATCACGACGTTGTTGGACACGCCGCCACTGCCCCTCAGGTCGGCCACAGCCGATAACCCAAGCGCACTTGCGCTCGTTTTCTCCCACGTCACCGTCCCAGTGCCCAGCGCGTTTCGATGGCCAATCTGGAGACGGACGTTGCTGTCTTTCGCGACCACGCCGCCCGTGAAGCTGTTGTCGCCGACAAGCGTAAGGGCGGCGCCGCTTACCACGTTAATACCCCCACTGCCCGAGATCTCGCTGGCGAGCCACATATCCCCGGCCCACGTGTTCACATAGCCGCCGCTCAGAACAATCGGGTTGCTCACTGCCCCGGCAGGGTTGTTGCTATTGGGGCCACTATACGCCAAAGAGGTTCCGTCATCCATCGTCAACGTTCCCGTGCCAAGCGCCGTCTGGAGGCCCAACACCAGTGAGCCGGCGCTCACCGTGGTATTGCCGGAGTATGTGTTGGCGCGGGAGAGGTTCAGCGTTCCGGCGCCGATCTTGGCTAGCCCGACCGTGCCGCCGCCGCTGCCGTCCTCGATCAGGGCGGCGAAGGTGCAGTCCTTGTCGGCGTCGCCGACTGTCAGAGTGACGGCGGCGGTATCGCTGTTGGTGACGGTGCCCGCGCCGTTGAACGCCTTGATCGTCTGGCTGTTGCCGTTCAGGTCAAGCGTGCCATCGACGGTCACGTCGCCGTTGGGAAGTGCGCCAGATGAACCGAGCTTCAGTGTTCCCTCGGAAATGTCCGTCAAGCCGGTGTAGGTGTTGTTGCCGGACAGGGTCGCCGTGCCGTCGCCGGTCTTGGTCAGGCCGATCCCGCCGTTGTACAGCAAGTTGGCCGAGATGATGGCCTCGCCGTCAGCGTTGCTGATGGCATAGGAGGTGCCGGTGAGGCTGCCATTGCCGAGGGCAGCGCCGCTGTCGGCCGCCGCGGTGACGCTCACCGCACCGACGGTATGGGTGGCGCTGCCCAGATCGAGCGAGCCGCCGCCGAGCGTCAGGTCGCCGCCCGCGAGAGCGGTGGAACTGGCGAGGAGCACGTTGCCGGCGTCAATAATCGTGCCGCCGGTGTGGGAGTTGTCGCCGGAGAGGGTGAGTTGGCTGTCGCCGATCTTCGTCAGGCTGTAGTCGCCCGAAATGTCGCCGTCAACTACGATGGCTTCCGAATTGGTGTCGATCTTTCCATCGGCTCCCAACTCGACATCCATGTTGACAGTCTGGACGTTCGCCGAGTTGTTCACCATGATGATCTT
>JAUWQU010000639.1 GCA_030610965.1 Phycisphaerae bacterium | reverse complement strand
GTGCAAGTCTCGGCAGCGTCTGTATAATAGATGCCATCGGCAGGCCATCGGTTGTTGCTCCGGCGGCCTGCGGCGATCAGTTTTGGGAAGCAGCAACTACACAGGAGATTTGCGATGATTAACCCCTTCCTCTTCGGCGCGGCCGTGACTGCTTCCGGAGGGGGTGCCGCTGGCGTCTCCGCCAAACATGCTGAGGCCAACGCCGACCGGGCCCGAAGCGAAGTCCAGCACATCGAGCAGCGATTCGACCGACTGATTTTGGTGAACATGGCGCTGTGGTCGCTGCTCCAGGAGAAAATGGGGTTGACCGAGCAGGATCTGCTGGATCGCGTCCAGGAGGTAGACTTGGCCGACGGGCAATTGGACGGCAAGGCCCGCAAGCCTGTGGTCAAGTGTCCGGACTGTGATCGCGTTATGTCGTCACGTCACAAGCGATGCCTTTACTGCGGCGCCGAGCGGCTGGACCATTCGGCCTTCGACTCGGCTAGGTAGCCGTGCGGGTATCAAACTCGATCGTGAACGTGAACATACAAGCGACCGGCAATACCGCCTCACGCCCCGGCGTCGTAGGTGGACCAGAAGTGTTGGCCCATTTCCTGCGTGTCGCCTAGCTCGGTTCGCCATCGCTCGAGCTCCTGGCGGAGGCGAGCGAGGTGGGGGTCGCAGGCGGGGTCGGCGGCGAGGTCGTTCATCTCGAGCGGGTCGGTCTCAAGGTCGAACAGTTGCGTCGTCCGCTCGCCATTCACGGCGTATTCGATGAGTTTCCACCTGTCATCCTGAACCGCCCGGTGGAGGTCCTTGTAGGCGAAGTGCAACATCTCGCGGCGCGTCGCGGCCTGGCCGGCGAGAACGGGGGCCAGGCTGAGCCCATCGACCGTATCGGGGAGGTCCAGGCCGCAGAGTTCGCACAGGGTCGGGAAGATGTCCAGCAGGTAGCACATCGCGTCGCTGGTCTGGCCGGCGGGGATGCCCGGCCCGGCGAGCGTCATCGGCACGTGAACGCTGTGGTCGTAGACGTTCTGCTTGCCCATCAGCCCGTGCCGGCCCAGGGCCAGGCCGTTGTCGCCGGCGAAGACGATGATCGTGTCGTCGTACTTGCCCGTCTGCCTCAGCACATCCAGCACGGCGCCGATTCGGTCGTCGGCGTGGGAGATCATTGCGTAGTAGTCGGCCAGGTGGCGCCGGACGGCTCCTGGGGTTCGCGGAATCGGGGCCAGTCGCTCGTCGCGGACTTGCAGTTCGCCGTTGTCGAACGGGTGCTCGGGCGCGAAGTTTTCCGGCAGGGGCAGTTTGTCCGCCTCGTAAAGTGCGTGGAACCGCTCGTGCGTGTCGCGCGGGTCGTGCGGGGCCGTGAAGGAAACGTATGCGAAGAACGGCCGATCGTCGCCGGCGGTGTCGCGGAGGAAGTCCATGGTCGAGTCGGCGAACAGATCGCTGGAGTGCTTCTTGACCTCGCGGTGGATGACGTCGGGCTCGTACGCGCCGGTCGGGTCGAAGTCGCGCAGCGGCACGTCGTAGTGCTGGCTCATTCCGCCGAAAAATATCCTCGCTCCGTCGGTGAAGCTTCGCGCGTATGAAGCCCTGCCGTTGTGCCACTTGCCCGTGCCGAACGTCCTGTACCCGGCCCGGCGGAAGTGCTCGCCCATTGTCACGTGCGAATCGGGGATGGACTGGCCCTGCCGCTCGATGTGAAACAGCGTCCGCCCGGTATGCAGCATGGCGCGGCTTGGCATGCACACGGCCGGGCTCGAGCCGCCCATGATGTACGCCCGCGTAAACGCCGTGCCCTCAGCCGCGAGGCGGTCGAGCGTCGGCGTGTGTATGTGCGGATTGTTCAGCGCGCCGATCGTGTCGAACCGCTGGTCGTCGGTGAAGAAGAACAGGACGTTTGGTTTGTCTGCCATGTTGAGGCCCTTACGGGAAATCCGCAGTCCGCAATCCGCAATGGGCTGCGGCTGAAGGCCGCCAGCCTAGACCTTTCCCGGCGGTCGGGCGTCGGCCTTGAGGGCGGCGTCGTACTTCGCGGCGATTGCGGTAAGCTTGGCCACGATGTCGGGGTTCTTCGCGGCGACGTTTGTGGTCTCGCTGATGTCGGCTGCGAGGTCGTAGAGCTCGGGGCCCGGGGCGACCTTGGGAGGAGCCTGCTTCTTGGCGTCGCCCTTGGCGGGCCTCTTTTTCTTCCTCGCCGGACGCGTGGGGACGAGGCGAATCTTCCACTTGCCCTGTCGCACGGCTTCTAGCCTGGAACCCTTGTAGTAGAAATATGCCTCGTGAGGCGACTTCGCCCCGGCCTCACCCGTCATAAGGGGCCAGATGTCCTTGCCGTCGATAACGCGGCTTGGCAGAGCGGCGCCGGCGAGTTTGGCGATTGTCGGCAACATGTCGATCGTGCCTGCGACTTCCGAGCACTCCGTGCCGGCGGGAATCTTTCCGGGCAGCCGCATGATCGTCGGCTCGCGCATGCCGCCTTCCCACGTGGTGAACTTGCCGCTCTTGAGCGGCAGGGCGCAGCCGCCGTTGACGCCTTTGCTCAGCCACGGGCCGTTGTCCGAACAGAAGAACACCAGCGTGTTGTCGTCGAGGCCGAGCTTCTTGATCGTCTTGAGTATCTCGCCGACGGACCAGTCGATCTCCTCGATGGTGTCGCCGTAGAGCCCGCGGGCGCTGGTGCCCTTGAACTTCTCCGAGGCGAAGAGCGGGACGTGGGGCATGGTGTGGGCGAGGTAGATGAAGAACGGCCGATCCTTGTTCTCGTTGAGGAGCCTGATCGCCTCGGCAGTGTATCGCTGAGTGAGCATGGACTGGTCTACCGGGTAATCGACGACCTTGTCGTCTCGCAGCAGCGGGATCTTGTTCCTGCCCTTCGGGGGCGTCTGGAGCCCCTCGGCCGTCATGCCCTCGCCGAGCCTCGCGTCGGGCGCGAAGGTCATGTTCGGGGCCAGGGACATGTCGTTGCTGTACGGCACGCCGAGGTAGCTGTCAAAGCCGTGGCTGGTCGGCAGGAATTGCTTCTGGTATCCGAGGTGCCACTTGCCGATGGCGCCCGTGGCGTAGCCGGTGGCCTTGAGGACCTCGGCGATGGTGGTTTCCTTTGGATTCAGGCCGATCTTGCTGTGCGGGAACAGAACGGGCAGGTTGCCGACTCGCGGCGGGTAGCAGCCGGTCATGAGGGCGGCCCGGCTTGGCGTGCAGACGCTCGCGGCTGAGTAGAAGTCCGTGAACCTTTTTCCCTCGGCGGCCATGCGGTCGAGGTTGGG
>JAUWQU010000513.1 GCA_030610965.1 Phycisphaerae bacterium | reverse complement strand
ATTGCGGATTGCGGATTGCGGATTGCGGATTTCCCGCCTGAGCATCGCAGGCGCGTCGCGTAGCGCACAGATTCTTCTTTCCGATTCCCTTCTTGGGATGGTGCCTGTGCTTTGCCCGGATTTCTCCCGCCCCGACAAGGGCAATCCGCAATCCGCAATCCGCAATCCGCAATTCATTACAGGTCGCCCTCCAGCACGTCGCCGAGTTGCCGGCTGACCTCGGCGACCTTGTCCTCATCCATGTGTGGATCGACGACCTGGCACTTGCGCCCCGAGCCGCGGAAGTGCATCAGCCAGGGCCGATCGCCCTGGCCGGGCTCGGTCCCGTCGTAGGCCAGGATCCTCTTCCGCATGAGTATCAGCGCCAGCACGAATCTGAACTGCACCTTCGCCGGCTCTTCGGCGTCCTGGAGCCTGTCGAAGAAGCTCACCAGCAGCTCGTCGTCGACGAAGGTCTTCTTCTTTTCCTTCGGCGCCGCCGCGCGGGCATGCCAGATTCCCAGCACCGACTTATCGGCGGTGGTCTGCTCGCGGACGGGCTCCCAGCAACTCGGGCAGTAGTCCTGGCGGACAAGCTCGGCCTCGTCGTCCTCGCCGGCGATCTCGCGGACGGTGGCGACGAATTCCTGCTGCGGCTGGAGCTCCTGCCGGCAGGCGGCGCACAGGCCCGCGGTGCGGGTTATATTGTATTCCTTGGCCATTGGCTTACGGCAGCACTTCCTTGACGGATTCTTCTATGCGCTGGCGGCTCGCGACGGCGGCGGCGAGGTCGGCGGCGCTGCCGGAGCGTACCTGTTCAGCCTCGTCCGGGTCGCGGACGTTGGCGGCGTTGATGCGGACGTTGTAGTCGCAAAGCCGGCTCACGGCCTCGCACAGTGCGGCCCCGGCGACGAGGTCGCTGATGAGGTACCGGTTGCACATGCCGGCCAGTTCCTCCAGGTCGCCGAGCACGGCCAGGGCGAGCTTCGCGGCCTCGCGAGGGACGTCGATTGCGGCGGCGGTGGCGATGCCCATGGCATCATCTTTCTCCGGGCCGTCGGCCAATCGCGAGGCGTCCTGGTAGGCCGTGAACGCCGCTATGTCGTCCGCGACGAGTTGCTGGAACATCTCTCGCGCCCGGCCGAAACGCGACAGCAGTCGCTGATGGGCCTCGGCATGGGCGACGAACTTCTTCTTGCCGATCGAGAAGTTCAGCGCCATCTCGCCCAGAGCCACGCCCAAGGCGCCGACGACGCCCGCGACGCTGCCGCCGCCCGGTGTAGGCGCCTTGGAGGCGGATGCCTCAACGAACTGCCGGACTGACATAGAGAGGAGGTCGGGTTGCTTTTCGTTTTCAGTCATTGTCCTTGCCTTGATCTAGTGTCTCTAGTGTCGTGTCGTGGTCGGTTACGGCTTGGCGGCCGGCTTCTGCATGAGCTTCGGCTCGGGCGTCGTGACCGCGGTGAAGTATCCGCCCGAGAGGTACTTCTTTCCCACGGTCGCCACGTCGGCGGGCGTGATCTTGGCGTAGATGCCCTCGAGCTTGTTGCGGAAGTCATAGCCGAAGCCGAACAACTCGTCGGTCGCCGCGGTCATCGCGAGCGCACTCATCGACTGGCTGCCGAGCAGATCGGCGGTGAGGATGACGTTGACTGCCCGCTTGATCTCGGCCTCGGTCGGCGTGTACCCGGCGGCCTTTCGCAGATTGGCCTGGATAATCCGGACGATCTCGGGCGCCTTGTCCGGCTCGCCGGCGGCGTAGGTTATGAACGCTCCCTGCGCGAGGGCGGGCCAGTTGTATGCGTGAACGACGTACACCAACTGCTTGCCGCGAAGCTCCGAGTGAAGCCAGCCGCTGGGCATCCTGTATCCGCTGATGATCGTGTCCAGCACGGCAAGCGGGAAGCGATCGTCGTTGTCGATGGTCATGCCCGGCACGGCCACGATCACGGCGGCGATCTTCTTTTCGGTCTCGAGTACGGCAAGCTCGCCGGCGGCCTTTACCTTCGGCGCCGGCGGGGCCTTGATCTCCACCTTGCCGCCCGGCAGGTCGGCGAAGAGTTTCCTGATCCTCTCGGCCGCGGCGTCGGCGTCGAAGTTCCCGAAGATCGCCAGCACGCTGTCGCCGCCGCGGGTGTACTCTCGGTGGTGCTCGCGGAGTTGGGCGACGGTGGCCTTGGCGACCACGTCTTTGCTGCCTGACCGGGCCATGGCCAGCGGCGAGCCCTTGAAGAACTCCTTGCGGAAGAAGGCCTGGAGTTGCGGCGACCAGTTTTCGTCGATGCGGTCGATGGCCGAGAGCTGACGCGGGCGGAGTATCTCCAGCTCCTTTTTGGGGAAGGTCGGGCGCTGGATCACGTCGGCCAGGATCGACAGGGCCTCATCGAAGCTGTCGCTCAGCACCGACGCCTGCCAGTAGGCCGAGTTGTTGCCGCACGCGCCGGAGATCGACCCGCCGGCGTTGGCGAAGAATTCGGCGATCTGCTCGGCTGTCTTCTCGCCGGCGCCCTTGGTCGCAAGCGTCGCCATCATCTGGCCAAGCCCGTTGGTCGAGGCGTCCTCGACCATCAGCCCGCCCTTGGCGACGAAGGCCATCGATACCAGGTCGACCGCGTCGGTGCTCGTAAGCACTACCCGCAGGCCGTTGGGCAGCGTTAACGTTAGCGTCTTGGACGCCGCCGCCGAGCCGGACTTTCCGCCGATCGCGGACAACGTGTCGGCGGGAACCATTCGCGTGACGGCCATTCTGTCCGGCGTGAGGTACTTCTTCGCCGCGGCCAGAACCTGCCCGGCGGTGACGGCCTCGATTCGCTTGGTATAGTTTCGCGAGAAACCCGCGTCGCCGGTGGAAAGGTAGTCCGATCCGAGCCGCCTGCTGACGGACTCCACCGACTGCTGGGCGTAGACGAAGCTGGCGATCATCTGTCGCTTGGCGCGGGTGAGTTCGGCGTCGTCCACGCCTCGCTCGGCTGCGACGGCCAGTTCGGCCAGCACCGCCCGCTCGGCCTCGTCGGCCTTGTCGGGCGCGCAGCGGAACGATACGTTGAACATGCCCTTGCCCCAGGACGGCGTGAAGGAGTTGGCGGAAATGTTCGTCACCAGCCGCTGCTGGCGGAGCAGCTTTGCCACGAGCCGGCTGTTCTGGCCCGACGAGAGGATCGTGGCCAGCACGTCAAGCGGGTAGAGGTCCTCGTCCAGCAGGCGGATGGCGCGGAAGCTCATCTCCTGCATGGTTTCCTTGAGTTCGGCATGGCCTATGACGGTGCGGATCACGCCGGCCAGCGGCTCGACCTCCGGCAGGTTGTGCCTCGGCTCGCGGCCGGCCTCGAAGCCGGCGAAGGCCTCACGCGTGCGGGACAGCGCCGCCTCCACGTCAACGTCGCCGACGCCCACGAAGACCATGTTCTGCGGCACGTACGTCAGGCTGTGGTACTTGACGACGTCCTCGTACGTCAGGCCGCGAAGCGGCTCCATGTAGCCGATGAGCGGCACGGCCGCGGGATGGCCTCGAAAAACGTCCGCGGCGTGGGCGTACCACATCTGCCGGCCGGGGTTGTCCTTGCCCAGCTCCAACTCGCGCTGAACCACGCCGTGCTCGCGCTCGAAGTCCGACTTGGTTATGTTAGGCCGGGCCATCCACGCGGCGACCAGGTCGATGCAATCCATCGCCTTGCCGCTTGCCGCGGAGATGTAGTACTGCGTGACGTTCATCGACGTCGATGCGTTGGACTGCCCGCCGATGTCCGACCTTACCTCCCGGCTGCCGGCCATCCCGGTGGGGGCCTGCGGGTCGGCCTCCTCGTCCTCGCTCTTGGCCACCAGGTGCTCGCAGAGGTGGCTTACCCCGCAGCCCAGCCAAGGCCCCTCGTAGATTCCGCCCGTGTGTACGAACGCCCGCACGTTGACGACCGGGGCCGTCCGCATGGGCTTGATGATTACGGTGAGCCCGTTTTCGAGCTTGGCGACGACGGCGTCCCCGTCGGTCAGCGTCCTGCTGGTTACCTCCAGCGGGGCCGGGGCGTCGGCCTTGCGGGTCAAGGCCGCGTCGG
>JAUWQU010000492.1 GCA_030610965.1 Phycisphaerae bacterium | reverse complement strand
CTAACGACTTGCAACCGAAACGCCGCTTGGCGACGATCTGAAAAACAAGCGGCGGCAAGGTTCCCAGAACGCAGAGCCGCGAAAACACTCCCTGGAACTTAGAACCTCGACTTGCCTGTATTCTACCCTCACTTTCCGATTTTGCCCAGCAAATCCTTGCTGCTTTCCTCCGCTTTCCTACAAAAGAGGGGCCGTTTCCTGCAATCGCTCTCCTATTGGCCCCCAAGAATACGGGCTCGCCCTTGGGTTCGGTTGCAACAAGTTTCTGGCCGGGCCGCCTTGCCCCGGCTGCGCCGCAGCGAAACCGGGCAAGACTGGCCCAGTCGCAGCCTTATCAGGCCCTGCGACGACGGCGGGCCTGTCCGCCAAAGCCTTGGCGACGGCGAATAACCGCCAACGCGCCGACCGCCAGCAGGCCGAGCGTCGCCGGCTCGGGAATAGAACCGGAAGCGCCTGGGCTGCCCGTGCCGTAGCTGTCCTGCAGAATCTGCAGGTCTTCCCAGTCGACGTCGCCGTCGCCGTCGAAGTCGCCGTCGGCCATCGTGGCGCCGGTGCCCTGGCCCATGTGGGTCTTCAGGGCAATGTAGTCGGCCGCGTTGACCACGCCGTTACCGTCGGCGTCGCCGATCAGCGTCCCCGAGTCGCCACCGGACAGGCCGGTCAGGTAGATGGTGCCTGCGAGGTCGTCGGTCAGAGAGAGGTTGCCGATGGTCCAGGTCCCATCCAGCTCCAAGGTATCGAAATTACCGAAATCATTGGCGAAATCCGCCATGTCGATCACAGTAGTACCCAGGTTGTAGGTAAACACCGGCAAGTGGTCGGCGTCGCTGGCGACGTAACCGTTGGCGTCGAGGATATTGAGTACGAAGTCGTCCATGTTCAGCGTACCAGCGGTGAGGTCGATGGTATCGGTACTGCCGGGCTGCCCGACTTGCCATTCGTAGATGGAGCCGGTCTTCATCCACACAGTCCCGATGTCGGCGGTGAGCGTTCCGACGCTCTCGCCTGGGGCAACAATGGCACCGGAGTTGACGTACAGGCCCTTGACGGTTCCGCCGCCGGTCAGGACGTTCCCTGCGTTGCTGACCAGTACGTAGGCGGGGATCGATCCGGTCATCTTCAGCGTGCCGTCGTAAATGTTCGTCCAGTTGCTGTAGGTATTGGCGCCGGAAAGGATCAACATCCCCGGGCCCCTCTTGTAGAGGCGATAGGGCGAGGCGCCGCCGTCGGCAATGATGCCGGATATCTCCGCGCAGTCGGTTGTCAAGGCCGGGTTGTCAGCGACGTAAATCGTCCGGTTGGAATTCATGTCGATGGCGTTCGTCAGGGTCACCTTGTCGGTTGCCGTGGTCGAGTTGAGGACCAGATACCTGGTGTTGAATCCCTGCGTGGTATGGGCCCAGTTGATGGTTGCCCCGCCGCTGAGGGTGACCGTCAGGTCGCCACCGGATGCGGCGAAGCCGCCGTGACTCTTCCAATAGACCTTGCCTGCCGCGTTGTCGATATCACGGGCGAACGTGCCGCTTGATTCCAGCACGGCGCCGTCTGAGCCCGCTGCCGCGCTGGCGCCTTCGAATCTCAGCAGGCTGGCGGTAGGCAGGCCGACCCCGTCGATCGCCTTCAGCGCGCCGGCGTAGATGATAGTCGGGCTCGTGTAGGCGTTGGTGCCCGACAACTCCAGCAAGCCCGAGCCTTTCTTGGTGAAGTACGTGCCGTTGGTCAAGTTGCCGGTGATTTCCACGTAGTCGGCGTCCGTGGCCGGATTGTCATAGACGTGTACCGAGCGGGTGGCGAGACCCATGTCCACGTTGTTGGTCAGGGTCACTTTGCCGTTGGCGGCTTCCGAGCCGAAGTAAAGGGTCTTCGAGCCGAACCCGCTGGCGCCGCTGCTCCACACAATGGTGGCGCCGCCGCTGAGGGTGACGGTCAGGTCGCCGTCCTTCGCGGCGAAGCCGCCGTGGTTGCTCCACTTCACGTTGCCGGCGGCCGCGCCGATCGCCCTTGTGAACGTCCCGCTTGTCTCCAGCACGCCGCCGTTGAATGTCAGCAGGCTGTCTGTGGGCAGCCCGGTTCCATCGACAGCCCGCACCACCCCGCCGGTGATGGTCGTCGCGCCGGTGTACGTGTTGCTGCCGGTGAGGGTCAGAGTATTGACGCCCAGCTTGTTCAGGCCAAGCGCGTTCGCGCCGCTGTTGGGGTTGGCGATTACGCTGGTGAGTGTCACCGCGCCGGCTGAGGTATTCAGGCCGATCGAGGCGCCGCTCAGCAAGCCGGACGTGCCATCGCTGCCGCCGAGGTGATTGGCGTCCAGGAGTGTGGCCATGTCACTTGCGGAAAACCCAGCTCCGCCCAGGGCGAGACCCAGCGTCGCGCCGGAGGCCACGGTGATGTGGTCCCTGGTCCACATGCTGGTGTCGCTGTTGTACAACGCCGCGGGAGTCGCCAACTGAAGCACGCCGCCGTTGACGGTCGTCGTGCCGGTGTAGGTGTTGGCGCCGGCAAGGGCCAGCGTGCCCGTCCCGGCCTTGATCAAAGAGTTTGCCGGGTCTGTCTCATGCGTGCCGTCGGAGATGGCGCCGCTGAGCGTCAACACGCCTGCGGCCCTGCTGACCGTAATCGTGCGCGAAGGCCCGGCCGTGGTGCCGAGGTCGATGGCGCCTGCCCCGAGGTCCAGCTTATAGGGCGCGCCCGTGAACGTGAAGGGGGCGGAGAAGTCGCCATTGATTGTAATGGGGTTGCTGTTGGCCATTACAAAGCTCCCCCAGGCATCCACGGAGCCGCCGTTGATGGTGAGCCGGCTGGCCGTCGCGCCCAGGGCCGTGTTGCTGCACAGGTTCAGCTTCCCGGCCTCGAGGGTCACGCCGCCGGTGAAAGTGTTGTTCGCCAAGAGGGTAAGCCCAACGCCCGTGTTCTGGACGACAGCCACGGTGCCGGCGCCGTCGGAGATTGCCCCGCTGAGGTCGAACCTGTTCGAGCCTGTGGGATGTAAGCCATAAACTGTGATCGTCTTGGTTCCGGCAGAGTTGGCCGAGATCGGGCCCTTCACCGAATAAATGCGGTTTGAGCCGCCGCTCCACGTGATGTCCAGTGAGTCATCCAACAGTATCGCAAGCGTGTTGTCGGACACCGTGCCGGAGCTATCCGCGCCCGTCAGGTTGAGCTGCGCGGCCGAGCCGTTGTTGTTGAAGATCAACACGGCCCCGCCGCTGCCGGCGAAGGTGTAGTGGTGGGACGGGTCGCCGATATTCAGGATTCCCAGGGTGCGCGTGCTGTCGATAGTGATGGTGCGGTTTGCGGTGATGTCGAACGTCAGGTTGGCCGTGGCGCCGCTGCCGTCGGCGATTGTGCCGCCGAGCCAGTTGCCGGAGGCGCTCCACGTGCCGGCGGCGTCGACGTTCCATGTCCCGTCAGTCGCCGGGGCCGGACTTGACAGGGCTGCCAATACCAGCACCGCGGCGGCCGCGATGCCCAAACTGCCTCTTAAGTTCCTCATGCTTTTCTCCCTTGTTTTGCCTGACATGCCTATTCTCATTGCCCGCTCCTTTTCCTTCTAATAACTGCCTCGTTCAAGGAGACTCGCGATAACGTTAGCTCAGCCTCGCCGCAGGTCAGCAACGTCGCAAAGCGAGCAAGCGCTGTCAGGGCGCAAAAACGTGATGCCGGACTGGCAAGTCCCACAGGTCCTCACGCTTTCCTCAGACTCCAAAGCTCGCTTGCGGTCCGCCGATGGCCGCATGACGAAAACGGAACAGATATGATCTTGCGCCAATTGCCGCTCTAGTGTGGCATGCCGCCAATCCCTAAAGCGTCCCATGTAGTCTACCGCGCTATTGCGTCCTGTAAACCCGGAAGTTATGCCAAAAAACTGGGCTTTGCGCCAAAACGCATGTAAGAGGTGTGTTGGGAAACAGAGACCTTTTTTCCTGTCCTGGAATGAATGACAACTCGCGTGCCAGCCTTGGGGTGGGCGGCGTGATCGGACGGGCGACCAGGAACCTGGCCGAACAGGCCGGGCGCCTCGGCGTGCCGGTGGTCAATGTCTGGTTTAACTCGCCCGTGGCGGGCAAGCTGCCCACGGTCGTGCCCAACCCCATCAGCGCCGGGCGGATCCCCGTCAGCCTCGACCCGGACCCCCCCCCACGCCGGCAGCCTGCCATCCCACACGAACAAAGG
>JAUWQU010000216.1 GCA_030610965.1 Phycisphaerae bacterium | reverse complement strand
CTTCCCCCTGAAGGCTACAGGCTACAGGAGAAGAAACAGTGGCCGGCAGTCGCGAAGCTCCCGCCGTTTTTGCTGCGCCTGAAGTCTGAAGCCTGAAGCCTTCCCCCTGAAGGCTACAGGCTTCAGGAGAAGAAACAGTGGCCGGCAGTCGCGAAGCTCCCGCCGTTTTTGCTGCGCCTGAAGTCTGAAGCCTGAAGCCTCTGTCTCGTGCATCGGCCGGGTAAAGCGCAGGCTGCCAGAAAGGAAGGTCGGTCTCGCCTGGAAGTCCTTTGCTCAAGGCGTTCTCAAAAAGCCACCGGGATGGTACAATGCCTCCTTACGCGCCGGGCCTCGGCCTCGGCCCGGCAGGCAAAGGTGACGCCATGAAGATATTTCTCGCCGGAATCATTCAAGGCTCGAAGGTCGCCGCGGAGATTCACCGCCAGGACTGGCGCCAGCCCATCCGCCGGCTGCTGGAGAGCTACGCTCCCGACGCGGATGTCTACTGCCATTACAGCGAGCACCCCGAGAGCATCACGTATGACCTGCCGAAGATTGTCGAAACATTCGAAGCGGGCCTGGACCGCGCCGTCGCCTGCGACGTACTGATAGCCTGGCTGCCCAGTGCGTCGATGGGAACCGCCATCGAGATGTACGAGGCCCGCCGATCCGGCGCGGCCGTTGTAGCCATTACCCCCATGGCGGCAAATTGGGTTGTGCGGGCCTACAGCGACCGGATCCTGCCGGACCTGGCCGCGCTGGAGGACTTTCTTGCCTCCGGCGAGTTGGGCAGTCTGCGGGCCGAGAAGCCAAAACAGGCGGCGAGGCCCAACGGCTAACCGTTAACGCATGCCGGTGTCTTTATATACGATGAAACGCCACGTGCTGGACATGACCGTAGCTCAGCTTACCGGGGCCATGGCGGACCTCGGCACCCGGCCATTCCGCGCACGACAGGTCGCCCAATGGATATGGCAGAAGCACGTGACGGCCTTTGCGGACATGACCGACCTGCCGGCCGGGCTGCGGACGCGACTGGAGGAAAAACTCGCGATACTTTCGGCCCGCCTGGCCGCGAGGACTGACGCATCCGACGGCGCGATCAAGCTCCTGCTGGAGTTCCTCGATGGCCAGCGCGTCGAGTGCGTGGGCATTGCCGCGCCGCAGCGGCTTACCGCGTGCGTGTCCTGCCAGGTCGGATGCGCGATCGGATGCAGCTTCTGCGCCACCGGGCTGGACGGCCTGAAGCGAAACCTGACCGCCGCCGAGATTGTCGAGCAGGTTTTCTGGCTCCAGTCCGCCGCGGGCCGACGGGTGACGAACGTCGTGTTCATGGGCATGGGCGAGCCGCTGGCCAACTATGACGCGACGGTCTCGGCCGTGCGCGCGATGATCGACCCGGCCCGGCTGGGCCTGTCGGCAAGGCACGTTACCGTCTCGACGGTGGGCCTGCCCAAACAGATTCGTCGCCTGGCCGGCGAGGACATCCCCATCACGCTGGCGATTTCCCTCCACGCGCCCAACGACGCCCTCCGCCGCAGGCTGATCCCGCTGGCGGTGCGTCACTCGCTGACCGACGTGATATCGGCCGCGAAGGCGTTCTACCAGGCGCGGCACCGCGAGGTTACGCTCGAGTACGTCCTGCTTGCGGGCGTGAACGACTCGCCCACCTGCGCCGACGAGCTTGCGGGCGTCGCCGGGCAGCTTCGTTGCAACGTGAACGTGATCCGGTACAATCCGGTTGCGGCCCTTGAGTTTCTGCCGCCGGACGAAAAGGCCTGCCAGGTGTTCGTCGAGCGGCTCCGGCAGCGCGGCGCAAACGCGCACCTGCGCGCCAGTCGTGGCCTCGACGCCTCGGCGGCGTGTGGGCAACTGCGACAGTCGGTCCAACATGAGCAAACGACGAGGTAGTCCACTCGTGGCCAAAGAGACAACGAAACCCGCTGCTTCCAACGACCGCCGCCTCGAGCCCAAGACCGACGAGGCCGGGCTTACCCGATGGGCCCGCGAGGACGAGGACGTCAAGCTGATGCTCCGCTTTCAGAAGGGCGAGCACGAGGCGTTCGAGGAGTTGGTCAACCGCAACGCCCCGAAGGTCAACACGCTGATTTATCGTTTCCTTGGCGATCCGGGGCAGGTCGAGGACCTCACGCAGGAGGTCTTTCTGCGCGTCTATCGCACCGCTGCGCGGTACATGCCGACGGCGAAGTTCAGCACTTGGCTGTACCGGATCGCGGCGAACCTTTCGTTCAACGTTCTTCGCGCCAAGCGCCGCGGCCAGCCGTTGCAACTGGAAATTGCATATTCCGAGGACGGCGAGCCGTTTTACCGCGACGTGCCCGACGGCAGGCTCACCCCGCCGCATGACAGGCTCGACGCCGAGGAACTGCGCGTCAAGGTCGCCGAGGCGATAAACCAATTGCCCGAGAACCAGAAGGTGGCCATAATCTTAAATAAGTACGAACAAAAAAGTTATGAGGATATATCGATCATTCTCAATTGTTCGACAATGGCCGTCAAAAGCCTTCTGAGCCGTGCCCGCAGCAACCTTCGTCAGACGCTCTTGCGATACGTGCGGCAGTGAGACACGTCTTACCGCGGGGGCGGCTGAGCGAAATATGTGGTTTTTCCCGCGACTCTTCCCTTGACAGTGTGGTTATAGAAAGTGAAGGGCGCGAGAACAATGGCCGACGAAGAAACAGGCCAAACGCTCGGGACTGTGGGTGCTGTAACCGGGGTGTTTCCTGGGAAAAGCATGGCTTATCCCGGCGAGAACCTCGAAGAGGCCGGACGAGTCGGCGCGGTGGCCCACGAGAAGCGGAAATGAACGAACGATTGGAACAATCTGATTTCGAGGCCCTCTCGGCGTGGCTTGATGGCGAGTTGTCCGACGCCGCCGCGGCCGAGGTCGAGTGCCGCATCCAGCAGGACCCCGTCTGGCGCGGGGCCGCTGATGAGCTTCGCAGCCTGCACGAGGCCTTGGACGGCTACACCGTCCCGGCCCCCGCGTCCGGGCTCGCCCGGCGAGTCCTGGCGGGCATCCCCGCGCGAGACCTCACCGAAAGCGAGATCGAGGACCTTTCGGCATATCTGGACGGCGAGTTGCCGGCCGAACGGGCCGAGGCGATTGACCGCGGCTTCCAGGCCGACCCCGCGTGGCGAGAGACTCGGCGGGAGTTCGAGGAAGTAGATCGTCTGCTTGACTGCTACACGGTCCCGCCGACGTCGGCGGAGCTTGCTGGGCGGATTAAGTCGGCCGTGCAAAAGCACGCACGCCGCCGCCAGGCCCTGCGTGCGGTGAGTTGGCTGGCCCCGGCGGCCGCGGCTGCGGCGATTATCGTGATCGGCCTGGCGGCCTTCAGCAGCGGCTGGCTGGACGGGCCGCGGACGGACATCGCGGGCGGCGGCGGCACAACGATCATCAAGCAGGAGCTTGCCCAGTCGACGGCCTTCGAGGCCGTCCCGGTAGACCAGCGCCCGGCCTTGCAGGAAGAGATTATTCGCAACCTGACCTTCTTTAGCGACTACGAGGTGGTTGCGGATTTTGAGACCCTCCAAGCCATCGAGCAGATCGACAGCGAGGACCGGGGAACATAGAGGCGGCAATGAGAGCGTGGGTTTGGAACATTTCGGTGCTGATGCTCGCGGCGGCGATTTCGCTGTCGGCGGCAGTCGCGCGGGCACAGGAGTCCGCGGTCGCCGCCCAGATCGCCCAGGGCGCCGAGAGCGGTGATATCGGCACGGACCTGCTGACGCGCCCGCCGCGAGGCAGCCTGGCCGCACAGTTGCGGCTGAAGCTCAGCCTTCAGATGAGCGGCGGAACAAGCTTGGCCGCGTCGCTGGATCACAACCGCCAGGAATGGGAAATGCTCACGCCCGAGCAGCGAGAGCGGTTCCGCGGCATCGCCGTGGCGTTTCTCGACAAGGATCCCAAGGAGCAGGAGAAGCTCTTGCGGAGCTACTCGGCCTTCCTGTCGCTCAACAAGCAGAAGCGAGAGGCCTACCGAATCCGGGCCGAGTGGGTTCGCGTCGTGGTGGCGAGCTTCACCCCCGAGCAGCGCAAGCAACTCGCGAGCATGTCCTCCATGGACCGCGCCAAGGCCCTCATCGCCCGGCGCGAAGAACTGATAAGCCAGGGCAAGCGCCCCCCGACCACCCAGCCGACGACCCCCCCGGCCGAGTAATCCCCCGTCCGAAGCAAAATCCCCGGCACTAACTCAACGCTGGCTTGCGCGCCGGCAGCCTGATGCGGAGCGACCGGCTGCTGGTGGACATGGGCTACAAGCCGGGCATCGTCGCCGACGTGAAACGCCGCTGCGGCGGCAGCGTGATGATGCTGTCCAAGGGCGTGGGCATCCGCTCCACCCGCCGGCCGTTCGAGGCCTACGCCAGGAAGCCCGGCGAGACAATCGGCGACCACTGGTACATGCCCAACGTCCGCCGAACCGCCCAGTTCCAGCACGTCCTGATCGACACGAACTTCTGGAAGAGCTTCGTCCACGACGGCCTGGCCTCTCCGCCAATGGATCGCGGCTGCATCGGCCTCTATGGCACGGCGAGAACCGACCACGCACTGCTGGCCGAGCACATCGCCCGCTCGGAGCGATGGGTCGAGGTCACCGGCCCGTACGGCACGGTGCGGGAGTGGACCCCTTTGCCGACCCGGCCCGACAACCACTGGCTGGACTGCCTGGTCGGCTGCGCCGTAGCCGCCAGCATGTGCGGGATCAGAACCACCGGAGATGCGGTGCCAACCAGACAGCGCAAACGCTATACGCAGCAAGACCTGCAAAGGAGATAACCGTGGTCGAGGAAACGACTCGCAAGAGATGGGATCCGGCGGAAAGCAAACGCGGCCTGGAATGCCGTCACTGCGGCTGCAAGCACTTCCGCGTGATCTACACGCGCCCGACTTGGGGCGGGAGGATCATGCGCCGACGCGAGTGCCGGCACTGCGGAAAGCGGATGACGACGTGGGAGAGGGCGGGGGGAACCTGATGGCGGCATCCTGGTCCGCGCGGCCCAAGCTCTGCAAGACCAACCCAGATATGTCCCACCACGATAGGACACTCCCGATATGGACACAGGTTCTCTTTGACTGTAGGATGCTCAAAACCATTCACTTGCGGGAACGCTTATGGGCGAGAACGTTGATCTTCATATCGGCGGCTACCACCTTACCGAGGCCATTGGCACCGGTGCCATGGGCAGCGTGTTCAAGGCTGACAAAAGCGGAAATGGAACTGGATTATGGCGAAGACTTTGGTGACTGCAGTGATCGTATTCGGTGTCGCACACTGGACGCTAGCCGCCGGCACTGCCCCGCCATCGACACAGCCCGCACCCTCAACCCAACCGGCCAAGGACCTTAGTCTCGACCTGGGCAACAAGGTGACGATGAAGCTCATTCTCATCCCAGCCGGCCAGTTCATCATGGGCAGCCCTGCTGGCGAGAAGGACCGTCAGGCGGACGAAGGCCCCCAGCACGAGGTGACGATCAGCAAGCCGTTCTACATGGGGGTGTTCGAGGTAACGCAGCAGCAGTACGAGCAGGTCATGGGCGTCAATCCCAGCGAGTTCAAGGGGGCGAAGAACCCGGTGGAGGAGGTTTCCTGGGAGGATGCCGTTGAGTTCTGCAAGAAGCTTTCGGCCAAGACGGGCAAAACGGTTCAACTGCCTACGGAGGCCCAGTGGGAATATGCCTGTCGAGCGGGAACAAAGACCCGCTTCGGTTTTGGAGACAAGGATGAGGATCTCTATAAGTACGGGAACTACTGCGACAAGTCGAACACCAACGGTTGGCCTTGGCAGGACAAGGACCATAACGACGGGTTTGACAAGACTGCCCCTGTCGGGTCGTTGAAGGCCAATGATTGGGGCCTATATGACATGCACGGCAACGTCTGGGAATGGTGCTCGGAGTGGTACGCGGGTCCTTACGCAAATGCGAAAAACCAAGACCCCACGGGACCGGATCCTGGCAGCTGCCGTGTGATGCGCGGTGGCAGTTGGGACACTTTTCCGTCGTTCTGCCGCTCGGCCGACCGCAGCTGGCTCGATCCCGTCATCCGGGGCAAAGTCATCGGCTTTCGGGTGGTGGTTGTGGCCGGTCGCATGCACTTGCGAAGATGCCCATGCGTGGTGTCGACCCGGAATCTCGGCGTTTACGGACGCCGAGAGTGTGGCCAGACGCAAGTCCTGACGCTGTTCCTGGTCCGACGGGGCCGCAGATCGGCTCTCCCGCCGGCCGAACGTATGCCGTGGGGCCGGGCGGGTCTGGTAGGCCGCAAGGTCGAACGCCCCGCCCGGTCTTTTCATATCCGTGTCTACCTGTGTAACGATCCGCAAACCCCACCGGAATCCGCTTTGTAGACACATTCCCGCCATGTAGATTCAAGTCAGACAACCAGGACGCGCGACGCGACGGCTGATCCCCGGAGCGACGCCGAAAAGATACGAGGCCGTTCGGGGCCGAACACCCGAGCGGCCTTTTCTTTTTGCTCGCGTGCGATGGTTGTCAGACAGCGGGATGGAGCAGCGGTAGCTCGCGTGGCCCATACCCACGAGGTCGTCGGTTCGAATCCGACTCCCGCGATTGAGGCAAGACCTGTCAGAAGGCTTGGAAGCAAAAGTCGTGTAGAACTCGGTGGTCCCCTTATCAATAAAAAAAAA
>JAUWQU010000404.1 GCA_030610965.1 Phycisphaerae bacterium | reverse complement strand
GGAAGGACTTCTTCCTCGCCTTTTCCCCGGAGCGGGAAGATCCCGGACGAACAAACTACACCACCAAGACCATACCTAAGGTCGTCGGGGGATACGACGCACCATCGCTTCAGGCCGCAGTCGCCTGCTATGAGACCGCCCTCGATGCGATCGTGCCGGTCAGCAGTTGCGAGGCGGCCGAGGCGGCGAAGATACTCGAGAACACCTACCGCTGCGTCAACATCGCGCTGGTCAACGAGTTGAAGGTCCTGTTCGACCGCATGGGCGTGGACGTCTGGGAGGTCATCCGGGCCGCGGCGACCAAGCCGTTCGGCTTCACGGCCTTCTACCCGGGCCCGGGCCTCGGCGGGCACTGCATACCGATCGACCCGTTCTACCTTTCGTGGAAGGCCCGCCAGTACGAGATGACGACGCGCTTCATCGAGTTGGCCGGCGAGGTCAACGTCTCAATGCCGCGCTTCGTAATCGGCAAGCTCATGGACGCACTGAACGACCGCGCCAAGGCGCTCAAGGGCGCCAAGGTCCTCATCCTCGGCCTGGCCTACAAGAAGGACATCGACGACGTCCGCGAGAGCCCGTCGCTCGAGCTCATCAAGCTCCTGCAAGAAAAGGGCGCCAAGGTCGACTACAACGACCCCCACGTGCCGCGCACCCACAAGATGCGCGAACACGACCTCAAGATGACCTCGAAAAAGCTCTCCGCCGCCATGCTCGCCCGCTACGACGCGGTCCTAATCAGCACCGACCACACCAGCTACGATTACCAGTTCATCGTAGACAACGCCAAGCTGGTAATCGACACCCGCAACGCAACCGCGAACGTCAAGCGAGGCGCCAAAAAGATCGTCAAGGCCTGACCGCCCGGGCAGCGAACTCACAAAAAGGGGACCGGCTCAGAAGCGGCCCGCCGCAGGCGGATCAGCCGCGCAGGTGCCTGTCCCCTGAGCCCTCGCGGGTGATCCTCGGCCGAGCCCAGGAAGCGGAAACAGCCGAGGACGAGGACGAGGACGAGGACGAGAGAAGAAGAAGCGGAAACAGACGAGGACGAGGACGAGAGAAGAAGAAGCGGACAGGCCGGCCGTCAGCTACCGGCGCTTCTGCCCGGAACACTTCGACTGGGAAGGTGTTTCAATAGCATCCGAGGGCCGCGGCGGCGTTGGCTGGGGACGGACAGATGGGCAGATGAAAGAATGTCACGGAACTGAAACAGGACCTCAAACGGGACAAGAGCTATGAACTCGAAGAAGTGGTTTGCCGTGTTGTGTTTGTGTGCCGTGTCGTTCGTCGCTGCCTCTGAGTTGTCCGCGGCACAGAAGGCCTGTCCGGCCAACGGAAAGCTGAAGGTTTTCATCCTGTCCGGCCAGTCCAACATGGTTGGGTTCGGCCAGGTCAAAGGCAGCCCGGGGACGATGGAGGCTTATGTCAAAAGCAAGCCTAAGGATTACGGCCATCTTGTCGACAAGAGCGGCAAGCCGGTTGTTCGTGACGATGTCTGGATCGTAAACCTGTCCTATAAGGGCAAGGAGAAGATGGGCTGGCTTACTACCGGGTATGGAGGAAGCGACGACCACATCGGCCCTGAATACGCTTTCGGTTTTGTCGTTGGCGACTCCTATGAAGACCCGGTGCTGATTATCAAATCGGCATGGGGCGGCAGGTCGCTTTCTCACAACTTCCTGTCGCCAAGTTCGGCGAAATACCCGACGCCCGAGAAGGATGGCGATATGGGGTTCCAGTACGCCGAAGTCCTCAGGCACGTCAAACAGATCACCGGCAATCTGAAAAAGTACTATCCAGGCTATACGGGCAAGGGTTACGAGATCGTCGGGTTTGGCTGGCACCAGGGCTGGAACGACCGCATCAATCAAAAAGCGGTCGATGCCTATGAAAAGAACATGGTCAACTTCGTAAAGGACATCAGGAAGGACCTGGGCATCGAGAAGCTGACCTTCGTGATCGCCAATACCGGTATGGGCGGGTGGAACATTCCGACCACTGCCCGTTACAAGAAGAAGGTCGAAAAGCTCATGGACGCCCAGCTTGCCCTTGGCGATCCCAAGAAGTACCCCGAGTTCAAGGGCAACGTGGCCGGTGTTGAAACCCGTGGTTTCCAGAGGTCGCGGGAAGAATCGCCCTCAAGGCAAGACTACCATTGGTTTCGTAACTGGGAAACCTTCTATCTGATAGGCAAGTCGATGGGCGACTCGATGGTTGGGCTGCTGTCAGGCAATATGGCAAAGCCCGCCAATCGGTAAGCTTCGCTTGCCTGGGCATTCGGACGCCTCATCCGGTTGAACTCCGGGATTCCGGAAACATCATACATATTTCGGACAGGCCGTATGGTTACGAGAGTCGGCCATTCGGGGTGCTTCCGCGGCCGTATGCGCAAAGCATGTCCGGCCTGTTTCCCTGCCCCGCGCAACACGGCAACACGGCAACACGGCGGGGACGATTCCGATGGCATGCCGCCGGCCGGGAGAAGTAAGGAACAACTGAATATCCAGCAGCCAACAAGGACTCTCCAATGAAGCAGGCCATAGTAAGACGGCTTGTCGCTGTCGTTGCAGTTGCACTTGTTGCCTTCGCGGCGGCGAACGTGGCGGTGCCGGCCGGCGTCGATCATTCCAAGATTGAAAAGCTGAGTATCGGTAATGAACCCACACGACTTACGATTCGCCGCGGGTCGTGAAGCGTGTTGAACAAGAGCGAATAGCATGGCCTCCCCAATGGCCCCAAGTTAAGGCTGCCCCTGTCTTCTAACAGGAAGGATCACTGATGCATCGCATCTTCACTGCCTTTATCCCGATCGCATTATGCTCTGCCGGCTGCACGTCAACCGAAACGGGTCTGCCCTGCAAAATCGTACGAAAGAATCAGGCGCTCCAGATCCACAGTGGTCTGACGCAACGCCACATTGAACTCAGTGGCCCAAATGTCACGACAAAACGACTTGACGTGGCAGGCCACAATCTCCTGGATGGAGATCGCCCCGAGTTGATCGTGCGATTCCGCTTCGCTGAGCCCAACCGTCAACCCCATGGCATGACGGTCGAGCAGGCCGATCAATACAAAGATGCCGCCGACTTTGATATCGGCGTGAAGTGGGTCGAGCCGATCGCGGTCCGCAGCGACAACTGGGCAGAACATTTTGTCGCACCCACTACACGCATCACAGAACTCGCCGAGCAGGCGATTGGCTTAACCATCACTGCAAAGGCCAAGGAATCGTCACTACTGGCTGGTGTGCGGATCGAGTTGATTTACCGGATCCATCAAGGCCATCCCGCGATTCGCAAATCCGTGCGCATAAGCAACCATGGGCGGCGGTGGCTGGCCATCGATCAACTGACGGTCGATCCCCTGCGTTTCGCCAGGGAGTTCGCGCACCGCACGCCGCTGACGCCCTCCGAACGCGGGGCTGTATCAAGTGTGATGGCTTTCTCCGATAGCGATTTTGCCCGTGGCGTGATCGCCGTCAGCGAGGCGCCGTCGGCATTGCGTATGATCAGCGATGCCGGCGCCATGGGGTACGCCCATGAGCACTTCGAATGGGTGCTGGGGCCGGGCGAATCGTTCGTCAGCGAGCCCGTGTTCGTCTACGGGTTTGCCGGCCAGTCGCGGCAGACGGCGTCGGCGGTGAGCACGCCGCTCGATCGCACCGTCGAAGGGCCTTACATGCGTTACCTGGAGGAAGTGGTCGGGGTGGTTGCGGCCAATAGCGAACTGCACTGCCCGACGTGGTGTACGTGGTCGAATCTGGCATTCAACATCGACGATGCGATTCTGCGCGAGCAGGCGGACCTGGCCGCGCGATGTGGCTTCAAGATGCTGCTGATAGACGACGGGTGGCAGCGCGACCGCTACGGCACGGAGACGCATCCGGAGAAGTTCCCGGACTTCGCCGCGACCACCCGCCACATTCGCTCTCGCGGGCTGGCGCTGGGCTTGTGGGTTTCATGCTTCCGGACGGTCGACTCGCCGGACCTGCGGCAGCACCCCAACGGGCGCAGTCTGCCCTTCCGTGCGCGCCGCGAGGGCTACTGCATGAGCTTCGCCAGCGCGTGGCGCAAGTATTACGCCGCCGATCTGGTCGATCTGCACCGCGATTACGGCGCGTTGTTCTTCAAGCAGGATTTCTCCAACGTGAAGTACGGCGACATTGCCGCGGGCCACGAAAGCCGCACCGCCAAGGAATCGCTGCTGCGCGGGTTGCGCGGCCTGCTCGAATCGCAGGATCTCATCCGCCGCGCCGCCCCCGATGTCCTGACGCAACTGTCCCATGAAATCTACTGGGGCACGCCCGGTGTGCCCTGTGACGTGGCCATGATCAAGCACACGGGCACCTATCACATGCCGCCCAACGATTACGGCGGGGCCGGCCACCGCGCTCAGCACTTCGATCCGCAATGGAAGCTCGATCCGGACAAACTTCGCGAGCAACTGCTGCGTACTTGCTACAACGCCCGCCGTCGTATCTACGAACACCGTGGGCTGCCTGCTTACGTACTCGAGTATTACGCTGCCCATACACTCAACTTCAAGGGCTCGCTCACACCGGCGGTGCAAGACCGGCAAGTGTGTAGTTGGCTCGGCGGTTCCCCCAAACTCTTCGCCGGCGACTTGCGCTCGCTCACCGATGACAATATCAAACACTACCGGCAACGCTTCGCCATGCTGGGGCGCCTGCAGAAGCAATACGACATCTACAAGAACTACCAGTTCTCCGGGGTTCCACATCCTACCGATACCGACTGGCACTGGTGGGGCAAACTCGACGATCGAGG
>JAUWQU010000700.1 GCA_030610965.1 Phycisphaerae bacterium | reverse complement strand
CGATTTGCCGCGCGAAGCGTGCGATGGGCTGCCGGGCGTCGGTCATCTGCCGGGCTCCCGGTTTCCCTCGGCGCGGGCCTGCTGGTCGGGGAGCACTTCATTGGCCGAGCCGCTGCGGAAGCCCAGCAGGTCCATCGTCGCGTAGGCGTAGCCGGCCTGCTTCATCGCCGCGGCCACCTCGATGCGAAGCTCCAGCAGGCCCGGCAGGTCGTCGGCGGGCACTTCGATGCGGGCTACCTGGTCGTGATCGCGTACGCGGACCTGGCGGAAACCAAGCTTGCGGATGGCCAACTCGGCCTGTTCGATGCGTCCCAATCGTTCGGCCGTGATGCTCTGGCCGTAGGGCACGCGGCTGGCAAGGCACGCCATCGCGGGCTTGTCCCAGGTCGGCAGCTTCATGTGCCGGCTTAGCTCGCGGATTTGGGCCTTCGTAAGCCCGGCCTCCATCAACGGGCTGCGGACGCCCAGCTCCAGGCCGGCACGCATGCCGGGGCGGAAGTCGCCCGTGTCATCGGCGTTGGCGCCGCTGAGCACCGTTTCGAAGTCGCGCCGCTTGGCCAACTCGCCGAGCCGTCCGAAAAGGTCATGCTTGCAGAAGTAGCATCGCTCGGCCGGGTTGGCGGCGTAACGCGGATCGTCAAGCTCTTCAGTGGTCACTTCGACCAGTTCGGCGCCGATCTGCTCGGCGATCCGTTTGGCGGCTTTTCGCTCCTCGGCCGGCAGACTCGGTGAGATACCCACCGCCGCAAGGACGTTGGCGGGGCCCAACGCATCGACGGCCAGCGCCAGCAGCAGCGTGCTGTCCACCCCGGCCGAGAACGCGACGACCACTCGCTGCATCCGGCGGATGGCGTCGAGGCAGGCGGCGAGTTTTTCTGCAAGGTCGTCGGCAAGGGCGTCGTCGAGGCCGGGGTTTTCGGCAGTGTCAATGGGGTCGCTCATAATTCAATTCTGCCTTCGGTTCATGCTGTGATTCAGCTGGATTATACATTATCTCATGCTGCGACCCGAAGGGACATTAAGAAGGTAGCCGGAGGCGCGAGCTTCCGGTTGGCGTCAACCCTACCACAGAGTTCCGGATGGGCGATAGAGCTTCATCGCCTGCAAGACAACGATGCAAGCCGTTCTGCCGTCCCGGGTCTCCCAGAATCCCCGTTCCGCGTGTGCGCGGCGCCAATGCGACAAAGCGCCTGTGGGCAGGGGGCGGTCGAGCGGTCAGATCTGGTAGTCCTGGATGTACTGCTTTTCCTGCAGCAGGGAATGGAGGGTTCCCAGGGAGTGCAGGTCTACCTTGTCGATAACCAGGTCCGGTTTGCGCCGGCTGAGCTGGACCTCGCCGACGCTGACGACCACCATCTGGCCCGGGCGGTTGAGCGTGTCGAGCACTTCGAGCTCGAAGTCGTCCAGGTCCGCGATCGACGTGATGACGATCATGCCCGCGTCGGTGAACAGGTGGGCCATCTCGCCCAGGCGGCGAAGGAACTCCTCGCGCCCGCCGAAGACATTCAGGTCCGCATTCAGGCCGAGCAACTGGTTGCTGAGGCCCAGGTAGTACGCGAGTCGGCCGCAATTGTGCAGGTATTCCTCGATGGCGCGCCCGAGCGTCTCGGTCTGCTCATCGGCGGGTCCGCAGAGGATCACCAGCGCGGGCATCTGGTGGTGGCGGCGAGCCCGTTGGGTTGGCGAGATTGTGCTTCGCACCCATGCCTGGTTTCGCTGGCGGACGTGGTCCAGCACGAGCGTGTTGGACGTGTCGGCCGCACTGAGGATCACGCCGCCGCCGGCGATCTCGTAGTCGTCGATAATAACAAATCGTCCGGTTTGCGGGATGTCTACGGCCGGGTCGCACGCGATGGGCTTGAGCGTCTCCAGCGTTACGTGCGCTACGTCGTGCCGCTCGACCTGCCGGCGGTTGCTGACGGTTGTCAGGTCCGACGCGTCGATGACGGTGTGCAGGTCCGTCAGGTACGCCGCGGCCCGTGCGGCCGCGAGCTTGAGCTTGTATCGCTTGCCCATAATCATTGGGTTCGGGCTCAGCCAGAATATGTTCGCTTCCAGCCTGGTCGACGAGTGGGGCGCCTTCTCGCCGGCCTTGACCAGCAGCTCGCCGGGCTTGACGTACACCTGCGTATCGAGCGTCAGGCTCGTACACTCGCCGGCCTCGGCGGAGCCGCGCCCGCCGGGCGGGAACGTCTCGATGGTTGCGATGCGGGACCGCTTGCCGGAGGGCATGAAGACGACCTCGTCGCCGGCGGCCAGCCGTCCTGTTTCGATTCGCCCGGCCACGATGCGGCGATCATCGCCGTCTTCGGTGAACTTGTAGATGTCCTGCACGGGCATGCGCATGGGCTTTTCGACGGGCGGCGGCTCCTTGTGGAGCGAGTCGAGCAGTTCCAGGATGGTCGGGCCGGTGTACCACGGCATCTCGGGCGCCCTTCCGGCTACGTTTCCGCCCTCGCGCGCACTGATGGGCACGAAATGCAGCGGCTCGATGCCGATCTTGCCCAGGAACTCCGAGTACTCGTCCTGCACGGCCTGGCAGGCTTCCCGCGAATAGTCGACCAGGTCCATCTTGTTGACGCACACCGCTAGCTGTCGAATGCCGAGCATGCTCATCAGGTAGCCGTGGCGGCGCGAGTTTTCCTGCACTCCCTCGGCCACGTCTATGACCAGCAGCCCCGCCTCGGCCCGCGCCGCGCCGGAGATCATGTTCCGCAGGAACTCGATGTGCCCGGGCGCGTCGATGATGATGTACTCGCGCAGCGGCGTGCGGAAGAAGCACCTTGCCGAGTCGATGGTGATTCCCTGCGCCTGCTCGTCCTTCAGGGCGTCCAGCAGGAAGGCGTACTCGAACGGCTTGGCGTTGCGGCGGCAGGTTTCCTTGACCTGATCGAGCTTGCCTTCAGGCAGCGAGTTCGTGTCGGCAAGCAGCCTGCCGACCAGCGTGCTCTTGCCGTGGTCGACGTGGCCGATGACGACGATGTCCATCTGCTCGCGGGCAGATGACTTGGCCTTGGG
>JAUWQU010000059.1 GCA_030610965.1 Phycisphaerae bacterium | reverse complement strand
GTCGACCACGCCCTCAGTGCCGTAAGCAGGGCTCGCTTCAGCGAGACCAGAGAGTGTTCGCTTACCTCGGCGCCGCGGTCGAACATCGCCTGGACCACGATGCCGTTGATCGTCGCCCAGATCAAGGACGACGCGACGGCGGGGTCGAAGTGCGTGCCGAACTCGCCGCTTCGCACGCCTTCTTCGAGGATCGCTCGGATGTGCGCCCGCCAGTAGGCGTGAATCTCGGCCATGGCGGCGGTGAGTTCGGCTTTCTTAGCGGCCACGGCCCATAGTTCCATCACGAGCTTGCCGGAACGAGTGAACGATTCCAACTGCTTGAAGACGTGGCCCAAGAGTCGCTGGAGTTTCTCGGCGGCCGGCAGCGGCTCCCGCGCCAGTTGGTCCACTTCGGCGTGGTCCACGTCAAAAGCCTCGGCGAACACCTTGGCGAAAAGGTCTTCCTTGCTGGCGAAGTAGTTGTAGACATTTCCCTTGGAGACGCCGGCCTTGGCGGCAATATCATCGACTGTCGCGCTGGCATACCCTTTGGCATCGAACACCGCGAGTGCGGCATTCAGGATGGCTTGTCGGCGTTGCGAACTGGGGTCTTCCTTAGTCATTTTTCAGCCCTGGTGGCTGGGCGGCCGCACCGGCGCGCTCCGCGGCCAGCAGAACCTGGCTTGGCGGAATGCTGGAGTTTCCTTTGACGCCATGGGGGCTTCCCAGGATTTCGACGATCTTCATCGCCTTCGCGTTCTCCGTTACAGTTGTTGCTCGACGTTCAGTATGAAGGCTTTGCCGCTTTCTTTCCCTTCGTGGATCGCCGTCATCTTGACGCAGGGGCTGTCGGCTCCGACTGCCAACCGCCGCCGAGTACCGCGTAAAGCCTCACTTGGTTGGCGAGCCTGCCCAACCGAAGCGCAACGAGCCTCTGCTGCGCCGCGTAGAGGAATTGCTGGGCGTCCAGAACGGCCAGGTAGCTGTCAATTCCTTTGACGTAACGATTATTGGAGAGGCGGTAAGTTTCCCCGGCCGCGTGGACAAGGGATTCCTGCGCCGCTATCTGCTGATCCACCGTGCCGCGGACGGCCAGGGCATCGGCTACTTCCCGGAACGCCGTCTGAATCGCCTTCTCGTATTGGGCAATGGCGGACTTCTTTTGGACTTTAGTCAGCTTCAATGCCGACCACGTGCGGGAATCGAAAATCGGCATTACGATCTGCGGTGCAAAGCTCCATGCCTTGGAGCCGGCGGCGAAAAGGCCTGACAGTTGATCGCTCCCGGTCCCGATCGTGGTTGTCAGAGATATCCTTGGGAAGAACGCCGCCCGGGCGGCGCCGATATTGGCGTTAGCGGCCTTGAGACGGGCCTCGGCCTGATAAACATCGGGTCGGCTCAGGAGCACCCGGGAGGATACGCCGGGGGAGATGTCTTTGAGCGGACTGATGCTGCCCAACTCCGCGGGCAACAGATCGTTCGACACCGGGGAGCCGACTAGAAAGTTCAGCGCGTTTTCATCCTGTGCCACCAATTGGGTGAACTGAGCGAGGTCTGCCCGGGCGGCATCCACCTGCGTTTGCGCACGATAAAGGTCCAGTTCGGGAACGAGTCCACGGTCGAGGCGACATTTAACCAGATCGTAGGCGGCCTGCTGCGTCTCAAGGGTGGTCTTGGCCAGCTTAAGGGTTTCCCTGTCCGCCGCCAGGGCCAGATAGGTGTTGGCGACTCCAGACACCAGCAGAATCCGCGCGCCGCGGCTGGCCTGTTCGGTGGCGAAATACTCCTGTTGTGCCGCGTCGGACAGGCTGCGGATACGGCCGAAGAAGTCAATCTCCCACGCACTGAGGCCAATGTTCGCCCCGTACTGCTTGACAGTCATTGGTTGGCCGATACCCGAGAGGTCGGCCGGCAGCCTCTGTTTGCTTCCGCCGCCGAATGCATTGAGCGTGGGGAACAGTTCCCCCCGTTGAATCCCATACAACGCGCGGGCCTGTTCGACGTTCAAGGCGGCCAGCCGCAAGTCGCGGTTGTTTTGCAAAGCCATCTCAATTACCCGCTGAAGCTTCTTGTCGCGGAAAAACTCCTGCCGCTTCAACTGCGCGGCATCCGAAGGCTTTGTCGTCGGCTGGGTTGCCGGGTAGGCGACTCCGCTGGGCCAGCGGTCAGGGATGGGCGCCTCTGGCCGACTGTATTTTGGGGCCAGAGTGCAGCCACCAGTGACCGTGAACATTCCAACGAGTAGAGCAAATGCGTTCCTGTTCATTTCAAAGATTCCCGGATTGGTTGAGTTCGGCGTTCTTGGCCGCCAGGAGCTTGCTGCGCTTGCCAAATGTCTTCTCGATCACCACGTAAAACAGCGGCGTAAACAGGACCACGAGGATCGTGCCGGTGATCATTCCCCCCAAAACCACCGTGCCGATGGCGTTCATGGCGCCCGCGCCGGCACCCGTACTGAAGGCCATGGGGAGTACGGCAATGCCGGTCGTTAAGGACGTCATGAGGATCGGTCGGAGCCGTAACTTCACCGCCCGTATCGCGGCCTCGTTTACTCCCAGCCCTTCATCCACCCCGTCCTTGGCGAACTGAACGATCAGGATGGCGTTCTTGGTGGCCAAACCCAGGGTGTTCAACAATCCGATCTGGAAATAGACGTCACTGGGCAGCCCCCGCAGCGTCGAAGCGATGACGCCGCCGATGACCCCAAGCGGCAAGATCAGCAGGACTGCGAAGGGGATGTCCCATTTCCCGTACAAGGCCGCCAGAAAGAGGAAAACTATCAGGATGGAAAAGGTGTAGAGAAGGCCGGTCTGCGAAGTGCCCTGGCGCTCCTGGTAGGACAGTGCAGTCCAGTCGTAGCCGATTCCCTGCGGCAGCTTTGAGACGATCTCTTCCATGGCCTGCATGGCCTCGCCGGAACTCCTGCCCGGCGCCGGTTCGCCCCAGATATTCAGGGATGGAAAGCCATTATAACGCTCCAGCCGGGGAGAACCAGTCGCCCAATGGGTGGAGGCAAAGGAAGCAAAGGGCACCATTTTCCCGGCCGTATTGCGCATGTAGAGCTTTTTCAAGTCTTTCGGGAGCATGCGGTAAGGGGTATCGGCCTGGACGAACACCCGTTTCACCCGGCCACCCTGAATGAAGTTGTTGACGTAGGCGCTGCCGAAGGCCGCCGAGATGGTGTTGTGAATGGAACTGATGGGCACCCCTTGGGCGCCCGCCTTTTCCCAGTCCACGTCAACCCGGTATTCGGGAACGTCCTCCATGCCGTTGGGCCGGACTTTCACCAACCTCGGATCCTGCGCCGCCATGTCCAGAAGCTGGTTGCGGGCGTTCATCAGGGCGTCGTGACCGAGGCCGCCCCGGTCCATCAACTGGAAATCAAACCCTTTGGCCATGCCCAACTCGACAACCGAAGGCGGCGGGAAGACAAACACCATGGCGCCGCGAATCACGGAGAGCGCTTCCATGGCCCGTTCGGCGATAGCCTTGCCCCTCAAATCCGGCCGGGTGCGCAGGTTCCAATCCTTCAACTTGGCAAACACCATGCCACCGTTCTGGGATCTTCCGGAAAAGCTCATGCCGACACTCGCCATGCAGGATTCCACCGCCTCTTTTTCGTTCTCCTGAAAGTAGCGCTGGATTTCATCCGCAACCGCCTGGGTCTGTTCCAGGGTCGCGCCCGTGGGCATAATGATTTGGGCCAGCAGGATTCCCTGGTCTTCATCCGGAAGGTAGCCCGTCGGCATTCGCATGAAAAGGAATCCCAGGCCGGCCACAATCAAGACGTACACGGCTACGTAACGCAGTTTTCGGGCAATCACATGGCCGACCAGTTTCACGAAGCTGTCGCGAAACCAGTTGAACCCGCGGTCGAACCACAGGAAAAACGGGCGCAGGAACCAAATCGCGCTTTCCGCCGGCTCGTGCCCCTTGGGCACCGGCTTGAGGATCGAAGCGCACAACACCGGCGTCAGGATCAAGGCCACGGTGATCGACAGCAGCATGGCCGAGATGATGGTCACGGAAAACTGCCGGTAGATGACCCCGGTTGACCCGCCGAAGAAGGCCATGGGGCCAAAGAGCGCCGCGAGCACCAGGAAGAAGCCGATCAGGGCGCTGGTGACCTGGCCCATGGATTTGACGGCGGCCTCACGGGGCGAAAGCCCCTCTTCAGTCATGATCCGTTCCACGTTTTCCACCACCACGATGGTGTCGTCCACCAGAAGCCCGATGGCGATCACCATGGCGAACATGGTCAGCATGTTGATGGAGTAGCCGAACGCCCCCAGCGCGGCACAGGTGCCCAGGAGCACGACCGGCACGGCGATGGTCGGGATCAGCGTGGCGCGGATATTGCCCATGAACAGCCACATGACCAGGAAAACCAGCACAATCGCCTGGAGCAGGGCCTTGACGGCCGCGCCGATGGCCACTCGGACGAACGGGGTGGTGTCGTAGGGATAGACGACTTTCATTCCCGCCGGGAAATAGCGGCTCATCTCCGCCAGTTTCTTCTTGATGGCATCGGCGGTGTTCAGCGCGTTGGCGCCCGGTTCCATCCGGATGAGCATAGCGGCGGCGGGCTTTCCGTTGTATTTGACGTTGACATCGTAGTAGTCAGTTCCCAGTTCCGTCCGGCCCACGTCCTTGATCCGCACGGTGGAACCGTCCGGATTGGTGCGCAGGGGAACGGCGGCAAACTCATCGGGAGTCTTGAGCAGGCTCTGAACGATGATGGAGACATTGAGGCGCTGGCCTTCCACCGCCGGCGCCCCGCCGAACTGGCCGGCGGAGACCTCCACGTTGTAGGCCCGCAGCGCCTGGATCACATCTTCCACGGTCAGGTGGTAATTGGTGAGTTTGTCCGGATTGAGCCAGATGCGCATGGCATACTGGAAACCCAGCTCCTGGATTTCACCCACGCCGGGCACGCGGGCCAGAACCTGCTCCAGTTTGGATTGGGCATAGTCACACAAATCGTTCTTGCTCATGCTGCCGTCTTCGGAGACCAGACTCACCGCGAGCAGGTAGTTTTTTGTGGCCTTCCCAACGTCGATGCCTCCTTGCTGGACTACTGCCGGGAGGTTGGCCATGGCGAGTTGGAGCTTGTTCTGCACCTTGACCCACGCAATGTCCGGATCGGTCCCAGGGGCAAAGGTAAGCTCGATCATGGAGGTGCCGGCCGAGTCGCTCGTGGAGGACATATAGATCATCTTGTCCAGGCCGGTCATCTTTTGCTCGATGATCTGGGTGACGCTGTTTTCCACCGTCTGCGCCGAGGCCCCAGGGTAAAAGGCCAGAATGCGGATTGAGGGCGGAGCGATGGGCGGATACTGGGCAATGGGCAAGTTATAGATGGCCAGTGCGCCCAGCAGCACGATGAAAATGGCGATCACCCAGGCGAAGACCGGCCGTTTCAGAAAAAATCTCGATAGCATGGTGTGTCTCCGTTAGTCCGCTTTCGGGGCCGGTTGGGTGGCTTTCGCAGGGGATGCGTTTTCTTTTCCGCCCGTGGCAAAGGGCACCTCTTTGACCGTGGTGCCGGGCCGTACCCGTTGGAGACCCTCGACAATCACGCGATCACCTGGTGCAAGCCCCGAAGAGACGAGCCATTGGTCGCCGATGGCGCGGTCAAGGGTGAGCATACGCGTCTGGGCCGTGCCGCCGGAGTCCACAATCATGGCCAGGGGATTGCCCTTGGGATTGCGCGAGACCGCCTGCTGGGGAACCAGGATGGCTTGGTCGTTGACGCCCTCGACCACAACCGCCCGGACGAACATGCCTGGCAGGAGGGTCTTGTTCGGGTTCGGAAAGACCATTCGCAGGATGACCGACCCGGTGGTCGGGTCCACCGAGACATCGCGGAACTCGAGCGCTCCTTCGAGCGGGTAGGCGGCGCCGTCGGCCAGGATGAGCTTCACGGCGTTCTGGGTTCCATTGTGCGACAGGCGACCATCCGCCAGGCGTCGCTGGAGACGCAGCAGTTCGGCGGTGGATTGCGGCACGTCCACGTAGATGGGGTCGAGTTGCTGGATAGAGGCGAGGGCAGCGGGTTGGTGAGCTGTCACCAGGGCGCCGGTGGTGATGGCGGAGCGCCCAATACGCCCCGAGATGGGCGACGTGATCCGCGTGTAGCCAAGGTTGATTCGCGCTGTCTCCAAACCCGCCTCAGCACTCCCGATGACTGCCTTGGCGCTCTGAACTGCCGCTTCGGCGCTCTGGATCTTGGCCTCGGCCACCTGGATTGCCGCCTCGGCCCCTACGATATTCGCCTCGGCGCCCCGCACCAGCGCCACTGCGCTTTCGATCCCGGCCTCGGCCTGCTTCAACGCCGCGGAGGCGTCGTCGCAATCCTGCTGGCTGACGGCTTTGTCGGCCACAAGCTCGTGAAAACGCTCCGCTCGGAGGCGAAGGGGGACGGCGTTGGCCTCCGCGCGCGACTGGGCTGCCTTGGCGGCAACCAGGGCCGCCTTGGCCGCGTCGCGGGCGGCCAGGGCTGTGGCGTGACCGGCCTTTGCCCCAGCCACGGCCGCCAACGCGTTGGCATGGTTGGCCTGCGCCAAAGCTACGGCCGCCTCCGCGTTGGCATATGCCGCCCGGTAGCTGCTGGGGTCGATCTCGTAAAGAACGTCCCCGGCCTTTACGTCCGCCCCTTCCGTGAAGAGCCGCTTCTGGAGAAGCCCACTGACCTGGGGCCGGATCTCCGCGATGAGGTATGGCGCCAAGCGACCCGGCAACTCGGTGGTCAGCACCATCGGCTGAGGCTGAACCGTCACCGTTGCGACTTCCGGGACAGGCGGTGGCGGAGATTCCTGCCGGCCCTTGCAGCCCGCCAAGAAAAGGGCGAGTAACATGACTGCCGCAACACGACGTTCCCATCTCTGACAATTCATGGATGCACTCCAAGTATTCTGTTCACTGCGTCGAGCCTCCCCCGCGGGAGGCCGTTAGATGCCCGCCATCTCCCTCTTGGGGCGATGCGGTCGGCAAGTCCCAATGCTCACTTGCGATCCTCCGCCATTTTGCATCGAAGGAAGTTGACTATCTTCCCGTACGATTGCAGGAGGGCGGCCCGCTCATCCTTCGAGAGGCGGTTTATGATTTGGTATAATTTCTTGTACCTCTCCGGCAAGCGTTGGTCGATGAACTCCCGGCCGGACGGCGTCAGGGAGATGGCGAC
This sequence comes from Phycisphaerae bacterium, assembly GCA_030610965.1. Classification (GTDB taxonomy): domain Bacteria; phylum Planctomycetota; class Phycisphaerae; order SM23-33; family SM23-33; genus JAUWQU01. The sequence goes on along the minus strand of JAUWQU010000059.1, from coordinate 3,023 downwards.
CATCCGACGGTCGCTCGGGTGGGCTCCCCGCGTTGTGTGGCCCAGCTTCTCAAGGGAGTCCAGCGAGCTGGTCATGGCCGAGCGGCTCAGCGAGACCTCGTCGGCCAGGTCCGCCGGCGTCATGGTGCCTTCCGTGTTGTGATACAGGGACTCCATGATCTCGACCTGCCTGGCGGTCAGCCCCCAATCGGCCAGGTCGTCCTCGATTACCTGCTCGACCTGGCGGTGGAGGTGGGCAATCTCAAGCCCCTCCTGAAGAACCTGCGGATCGATGCCCTTGAGCCGGCTGGCGAATTCCACGATCCGCTTGATCGCGCTCTTACTCGGCATTGGCGATTTCTCCTGTCCTGAATGTGATTCGAGGAATCATAGTACGGCCTGCGATAATACGCCCTCGTATTATCCTGTCAAGAAAAATCTTCGGGAACTGCCCCGTGTGGGGAGCCGGCGCCCCGGGCTCGTCGGGAACTGTGACTTTTCAGGGGGAAAACGGTGGCTGCCCGCTTTTTCCCGCCATCGACGGGTTGGACGGCGGCCTGCGGGGGGCCTATGATGTGCCCATGGCCAAACTGTTCGACACGCATTGCCACTTGGCTCATGGCCGGCTTCGCCAGCAGGTCGATGACGTCATTGCCCGCGCCGCCGCGGCCGGGGTGACGCGGATGATATGCGCCACCGGCGACCTGACGGACTCCAAGGCCGCGCTTTCGATCGTCCGCGAACGGGAGAACCTCTGGTGCTCGGCCGGCGTACACCCGCACGAGGCCAAGGACGCCCCCGAGCATTACCTGACCGTGCTGGAAGAACTGGCGGCCGAGCCGAAGAACATCGCCGTCGGCGAGATCGGGCTGGACTACCACTACGACTTCTCCCCGCGAGATGCCCAGCGACGCGTCTTCGCCGAGCAGCTCGACCTGGCCCGTCGCCTCGGCAAGGTCGTGGTGATGCATACGCGCGAGGCCTTCGACGACTCCGTGGGGGTCCTCCGCGACTCCGGCATCGACACCGCCCGCGTCGTGCTGCACTGCTGCACCGAGCCGCCGGAAAACGCCCGCCGCGCGCTGGACATGGGGATGACGATCAGCTTCTCGGGGATCGTCACGTTCAAGAAGACCTCCGAGCTGCGCCAGGCCGCGGCGCTCGTGCCGGACGACAGGCTGCTGATAGAGACCGACTCGCCGTTCTGCTCGCCGGAGCCCGTGCGGAGAATGCACCCCAACGAGCCGGCCAACGTGGCCCACGTGGCCGCGCGGGTGGCCGCGGTGCGCGGCACGACGCCGGAGGCCATAGCCGAGCTGACCACCGCCAACGCCCTTCGCTTCTTTGGGCTGGGGGCGGATGAGAAGCCGCTCACCTGCTAAAGGGGTTGTTTATTCATGCCCGATGAAGGATACTAGGATTTCGGCGCCGTCTCGGCAGGGCGAACATCGACCTGACGGCGCGATGCGTTGGCCCAGGCCGGCTGGCGAGTCTCTGATACAAAGGTTTGGGCTTATGCAGCGGAGTTCTTCGGCACTGCTTCTGGTTGCGGCTGTTCTCGGCGCGATTCTCCCAGCCATGGGCTGCGCCGACAATGCCGAGTACCTCACCGATGACCGCCTCGATAACGGGCTGGTCATAATCCTGCCGGGAATCGAGGGCCGCAGCCGGATAAACGAGAACCTCCGCCGCGGGCTCGTCGCCGGAGGGGTCTACCGGGCGCTGCCCATCCGCCCCTGGGGCAGGCCGATACCACTGGCCGGGCCGCTGATCACCCAGGTGGACTTCATCGGCAACCGCCTGGCCGGCGGCCGCGTGGCTAAGACGATCATCGAATACCAGGACAAGCACCCCGGCAGGCCCGTTTACGTAGTCGGCCACAGCGGCGGGGGAGGCGTGGCTGTGTTCACCGCCGAGGCCATGCCGGAAGACCGCCAGATCGATGGCCTGATCCTCCTGTCGGCCAGCATCTCAAGCGCCTACGACCTCGACAAGGCTCTGTCACGGTGCAAGAGGGGAATCGTCAACTTCTACAACAGGGAAGACTCCGGCGTGCTTGGCCTCGGCACCATCCTGGTCGGCACCGTCGACGGCACGCACGGCCCGTCGGCAGGGCTTATCGGCTTCGACTGCTACGACAAGCCCGGCTATGAGAACCTCTACCAGGTCAAGATGATGGGCGTCTCCGAGGACACCCACACCACAAGCACCCAGGTGGGCTTCGTGTCCATCCACGTTACGCCGTGGATCCTCGCCGACAGTTGGCCGGCAGGGCCTACCGACGCCTATCTCGACCAACCCCGGCCGCCTACCAGCGGAGTCCAGGTGGCCAGGGCTCCCATCTCCACGACCGGCAAGGCCCAACTGAAGGGCCAGGCCGACAAGCCCGTGCTCGCCGATGCCAGGCTCAAGGGCGCCGCCGGCCAGACCCACCCGACAGTCGCGCCAAGGCTGGCAACCGACCAAATGCTCCCGGCGGACGGCGCCGGCCAGGACAGGAACCCCACCGTCAAACCGGCCGAAAACCTCGGTAGCGACAAGGAAAAACCAAAGCCCGCCCCCGCGGACCCTGCGAAGAAACCCGCCGCGCCCGCGAAAGGTCCGCAAGACGACCGCCCGCTAACCCCGGCCGGCAAACTCCCGCCGCCGATCGATCCCGAAGACGAAGCCGACCTCGAGCCCTACGAGCCACCCCCGGCCGGCCAACCGATCATCAACCCCCGCTACCGCCGCTGGTGACCCCCGCGCGATAACCCCCGGGCCCCGCAGGCGAATAGCGCAGAACTCGTATCCAAGTTGGATCAAGCCTGGGGGCAAGATCGGGGAACCCGTTCCCGTGTTTGGGGTTTCACGATAGGATACCGGTTCGCAATCGATGCCCTCGTTTGGAGCCTCACATGCCCTACAGAAAGATGACGCGACGAGAAGCCTTGACAGCCGCCGGCGCGATCGCCGGCCTGGCGGGGATGTCCTTTCTGACATCAGCAGCAGCGCGCGACACCGCCGCCCCGGCCGGTTCGCCGCGCGGCGCGAGTTTCTGCTTC
>JAUWQU010000347.1 GCA_030610965.1 Phycisphaerae bacterium | reverse complement strand
GCTCGCGCCCGACGAGGCCGACCGGTTGGTCGATGCGCTCGGCCCGTGCAGCCTCGTGCGCCGCCAGCGGCGAGAGCTTCGGCTGTGGGATTCCTGGCCGCTGCTGGTGCTGATTATCGCGGCCGTCAGCGCGGAATGGTTCATACGCAAACGAACGGGGCTGGCGTAACATGACAAGCACATGACAACCGCGATCCATGACAACACGGTTCCGGACGAGATTGTCCGAAAGCTTCGCGGTGTGATCCGCCGGGCTCGCCTGGTGACGGCATTGCGCGGAGCGCTGGCGACGCTGGCTGTGGCGGGCGCGTGCGTGCTCGCCATCATGGCTGTCGATTACTGGGTGGTGATATTCTCCGATGCCGTGCGATGGGCGATGTCGCTCGCCGCAGTCGGCGCTACGGTGCTCGGCGGGCTTTGGTTTATCGCAAGGCCGCTGGCTGGCGGGCGGTCCCTGGCCGGCTCGGCCATGGTGATCGAACAGCATCACCCGCAATTGCAGGAACGCCTCAGCTCGACCATCGAACTGCTGACCTGCACCGACGCACCGGCCCTTCGCGGATCGGACGAGCTTATCGCGGCCCTGGCGCGCCAGGCCGTGGGCGATGCCCAGGACCTGAGCCCCGCCCGGGAGATCAGCTTCCGGGGGGCAGTGCGGCCCATGATGGTGGTGGCGGGCCTGCTGGCCGTGCTCATCGGCCTGCTGGCGGTCTGGCCCGATCAGGCGGGGCGGCTGCTGTGGCGGGCGCTGCTGGCCAATGTCAGCCGGGTGTCCGCCACGTCGCTGAAGGTCATCCGCATCGACGGCGCGGACCTCAAGGCCTGGCGCCGCGATGGGATCGACTACGTCATGCTCGCGGGGCGCAGGCTGCAAGTGGAGTTGGCCGTGAGCGACCCCGCCGTCAGCGAGGCCCGGCTGCGCAAGAGCGCCATGGCAGGCGGCCCGGAGAACGTTTTCGGCATGGCCCGGCTGCCCGACGCGGCGGACGGCAGCCGGCGATTTTCGATGACCTGCCCGCCGGCGGCAGGGAGCTTCCGCTTCCGCCTCGGCGCAGGCGACGCGCTGACGCGGTACTACCGCGTTCGCGTCGTGGCCCAGCCCGCCGTCAGCGGGATCGACGTCAGACTGGAATACCCCGCCTACATCCCGCGCGGGTGCGAAACCGCCGAGGACGTCCCCGGCGACATCGCGGCCGTGGCGGGCTCGACGGCCACGATCACCATCCGCGCCGCCGCGCCGCCGGCGTCGGGCGAGTTGCTGGTCGATGGCAGGGCCCATTCCGGCCGGCCTGTCGCGGGGCCAGGCGGCGCGAGCGCATACGAGTATCGCATCGCCCTTGCCAAGGGCCTCAGGGCCCGCTGGTCGGCCAGGCTGACCGACGAATACGGCTTTACCAGCGCGCCTGCCGAGCACGCCATCGAGGCCTTGCCGGACAAGCCGCCGCGAGTGGCGCTTACCGTGCCCACCGGCGGCAGGCTGCGCCTGAAGCCAACCGACCGGTTGCCTATCGTGTGCAGCATCGCCGATGATTTCGGCCCAGCCTCGGCGGCGCTGCAGATCGAGGTGGACGGGCGGACGCTCCCGCCGATGCCGCTGGCGACCGCCCCGCCCCGGACGCCTGCCGCGAGCGTCGAGGGCACGGGCGTTCTCGACCTCGCCGCGATGGATATGAAGGGCGCGAGGCAGATTACCTTCCGAGTCGTGGCCGAGGATGCGCTTCCGCCGGCGCGCGGCGGGCCGGGGCGGGGCCTGAGCGAGCCATGCGTCATCGACATCGACGCCGGCGCGGCGACGTTCGCCGACCAGGTCGTACAGGCCGCGAAAAAGCGGCTCGACGATATCCTCCAGGCCGCGCTAAAGGATCTCCGGAAATCCCGCGAGGACTCCGCGCCGCTTCGCCGCATGGTGCCGAAGAACAAGGACCTCAGCAAGAGCGTCATCACGCGGATCGATCGCCTTCGCGGCCATCTGTCCTCGGCCGAGGGATCGCTGCGCGACGCCATCGACGCCAACGCCGCCGGGGCGTTCGAGGGGTTCAGCGACAGGCTCGCAGCCGTCGCCGACGGCCACGTCTCCAAGGCGCTCGGCCTGGCCGGGCAGATCAAGATAATCGACGACCCCAAGGGCCGGGCCGCCGCGGCCGACGAGGCGGACTTCCAGGTCGACCGTTCCATTAACCTGGTCAACGAGATGTTGAAGGACCTCGGCCCGGCAAGTGACAAGGCGAAACGCCGGCTCGGCCCGGGCGACCTTCCGCGCGGGGCGCGGGAAGCGCGAACCGGGGCCGGGCCGATGATGACGGACCTGTCCGCCGCGACGCGGGCGAAACTGGGCATATCCCCGGCCGACTGGGCCCGCCTGCCGGGCAAGTTGCGGGACCAGATTCTCCAAGCCGCCCGGACCGACGGCCCGGCCGAGTACCGCGAGTTGATCCGCAGATACTTCCGGGAGCTGGCCCGCCGCGGCGCGGGCGGCGACGATGGGGGCAGGAAGCCATGACGGACAAGCCGGACAAGATGAACGATTGTGCTCGTAGCCGATCAATTGCGGATTGCGGATTGCGGATTGCGGATTTCCGGCCAGGCTGGCTGGCGCTGCTGCTGGTGGCGGCTTTGCTGGCGGGGCCGGCCTGGGCCGACGAGGCTTCGCCGGAGCTTGCGAAGTACGATGCCCGGATCGACAAGTCCATCGACAGGGCGCTGGCATACCTGGCCAGGAACCAACTAAAGGACGGCTCGTTCGCCTGTCCGATGAAGGGCAACACCGGCGTTGCGAGCCTTTGTCTTATGGCGTTCCTGGCCAAGGGCCACACTCCCGGCTGCGGACCTTACGGCGAGGCGATCAACCGCGGCGTGGACTTCGTATTGGCCAGTCAAAAGGACAACGGGCTGCTCGTCGGCGCTACCGTGTCGCACGGGCCGATGTACAGCCATCTCATAAGCTCGCTGATGCTGTCGGAGGTCTCGGGCATGGTCGATTCCGCTCGCCAGAAGCGCATCGACCGCGCCCTGGCAAAGGCCCTTCGGCTGACGCTCGCGGCCCAGCAGCTCCGCAAGAGCCCCGTCCACCAGGGCGGCTGGCGGTATCAGCACACCAGCGGCGACAGCGACATGTCCGTCACGGGCTGGGCGCTGATGGGCCTGCGCAGCAGCCGCAACAACGGGGCGTCCGTGCCGAAGCAGGCCATCGACGCCGCCGTGAAGTTCGTCATGAACTGCCGCTGTGCCGACGGCGGCTTCGGCTACACGGGCCCGAATGACCCCGCCCTGGCTCGGACGGGCACGGCGCTGCTGTCCCTGGAGCTTTGCGGGCGCCATGGCCTGCTTGGCCAAAAAGCGTCTCTGTCGGCCGGCGACTGGATTCTCAAGAACCTGCCGGCCCGGTTCGGCGGGACGAACTTCTACTACGGCATCTACTACTGCTCGCAGGGCATGTTCCAACTCGGCGGGAACTACTGGCATCGCTGGGCGGCTGTCATGTACGAGATGATGCTCAAGAGCCAGAAGCCCGACGGATCCTGGCCGGCCGGCGTAAGCGCCGAGACCTCCGCGGGCCCATGTTACGCCACAGCCATGGGCGTGCTGGCGATGAGCGTGTCATATCGACAATTGCCGATATATCAGCGGTGATTCGGGAGCCGGTAGCCGGGAGCCGGTGGTCGGGGCTGTCACGGCCTGTTCGATTCAACTGGCAGGGATGCATGGGATGCAGGGGAAAAAGAAGTATTGAGCAAAGATGAACGCAGATGAACTCAGATAAAACATAAGGCTCTTAATATCTGCGTCTATCTGCGTTCATCTTTGCCTAAACCGTTGCTTCTTCTTTTTCCCCTGCATCCCCTGCATCCCTGCAAAGAGAATTGTCGCACAGCTTCGGTGGCCGGCTACTTCGGCAGTCGCCCGGGTTCGCGCAGGCCGGCGCCTTTTTGCTTGGTGGCCGAGTCGCCGAGGTCGGCGCGGGCGGCGTCGGCCAGTGCGGTCAGGCGCCTGACCACGTCGGGGTTCTTCGCGGCCAGGTCGGTCGTCTCGCCCGGGTCGGCCTCGAGGTCGTAGAGCGCCAGCTCGGTCTTGCCCTGCGAGTACGGCGCGGGCTTGCCCCCCGTGCCCCCCGGCTTGCCCGCCATCGTGCGGTAACTGTGCGGAAAGTGCATCTTCCACTTGCCGCTCCGCACGCCCTGGAGTTCCCGGCCCCAGTAGAACAGCAGCGCATCGTGCGGGCTCTTGGCGCCCGCTTGGGCGGCCAGCAACGGCCAGATGTCCAGGCCGTCGATCTTGTGGGCCGGCAGCTTCGCTCCGGTCATCGCCGCGATGGTCGGCAGGATGTCGATGGTCATGGCCGGCTCGGAGCAGACCTTCCCCGCCGGGATTCGTCCGGGCCAGCGCATTATCGTCGGCTCGCGCAGGCCGCCGTCCCACGTCGTGCCCTTGCCCTCGCGAAGCGGCAGCGCGCAGCCGCCGTGGTCGCCGTAGCTGAGCCACGGCCCGTTGTCCGACGTGAAGATCACCAGCGTGTCTTCGGAGAGGCCGTGCTTGTCCAGTGCGCCGAGGATCTGGCCGACCGACCAGTCGATCTCCATTATCACATCGCCGTAGAGCCCGCGCTCGCTCTTGCCCTTGAACTTGTCCGAGACGTGCAGCGGCACGTGGGGCATGCTGTGGGCGACGTATAGGAAGAACGGGCGGTCCTTGCTCTTTTCGATGAACTTCACCGCGCGCTCGGTGTACCAGGTGGTCAGCTGCGTCTGGTCGGGGTTGGTGGCGATTACCTCGTCGCCCTCGATCAGCGGCAGGGGGGGATAGTTCCGCCCGGCCGTGGGGTGATTGGGCCACATGTCGTTGCTGTACGGCAGGCCGAAATACTCGTCGAAGCCGTGCTGCTTGGGCAGGAACGGCTTGCGATGGCCGAGGTGCCATTTGCCGAACATTCCCGTCGCATAGCCCTTCTGCTTGACGAGCTGGGCGATGGTCATCTCGCCGTCGGAGATGCCGTGCCTGGCCCTGTGGTTCGGCGCGCCGAACATGCCGATGCGGTTGGGGTAGCAGCCGGTAAGCAGGGCCGCCCGCGACGCCCCGCACACCGGCTGGGCCACGTAGAAGTCCGTGAAGCGAATGCCCCCCGCGGCCATGCCGTCGAGGTTGGGCGTCTTGATCTTCGGCGAGCCGAAGCATCCGACGTCCTGGTACCCCTGGTCGTCGGTGAAGATGATCAGCAGGTTAGGCAGCCGCTTGCCGTCGGGACCCAGGCCAATGCCCGCCGGCTTGG
>JAUWQU010000203.1 GCA_030610965.1 Phycisphaerae bacterium | reverse complement strand
TCAAGGCCTACGAGGACTACGAGAAAACCAGCGCGGGCTTCGAGCGCGATGCCTCTGCCAGCGCCTTCCTGAAGCCGGACCCGGGCATCCTGGCGATGCTCGGTGACACGCGAATGGCCCGGGGGGACCTCCAGGTCCAGGCCCTGCTGCTCCAGTCGCGCCTGTCCGCGGTCGTCGCGGAAGCCTCCAAGATATGGGCGGATCTGCCCATGCAGAATACCGCGCCCGCAATTGTCGCTCAGATGGCCGACTACGTCTCCGATGTCGCCAAGACCCGGGAAAACGCGCAGGATGATTTCCGCTGGGCCGCAAAGGCATACGAGAGGGCCACCGCCAGCCAGAATAACCAGAACCTCAAGTGGGCCTACCAACTCCAGGAGTCGGCCGCTTACGTGAGCCTCTATCGCCTGTCCGCCGATCCCGAGGCCAAGCAGAAGGCCCTCGCCGCCCTCGACGCCCTCGGCGAACAGGAAGGTTCGCCATTGATCGCCCCGACCGCCGCGACGTTCCGAAAGCTGCTCAGCGACGGGCCCATGATGGACGCCCCTGCGCCGACGCCCCCTGCGTCCACGCCGGCCACGCCGACGGCGCCTGCGTCCACGCCGGCCGCGCCGTGAGGCGCCTGGCTGCGTCCGACCGTATGACCGTCTCCCATCCGTCGCAGGCGCGGATTCGGCAGGCAATACGTAACCTTAGGAGCACGGCCCCGACCATCGGGGGCCGTGCTTTGTTTTGGTGCGCCTGCCCTTGGTCGCTCGGCCGCTTCCGGTTCTTGAGATGCCCCCTTGTCAACTTTCGTCTTTGGGGGCATACTGTAGGTGTAACCGATGGCTGTAAGCGGTTCGATCGGGGCCGTTTTCGGCCGTCGGGTGAGGGCGCCGTCGGATGCATAAGTATGCAAACAAGCCCATGGAGGCCCTGGCCACGGAGCTGACTGCGGGGCTCAAGCGGCTCCGCAAGGGATACGCAGACGCGGCTGAGGGGTTGATCCAGATCATCCAGACCGATCGCGAGTATCCCTACGAGTTCGTCGTTTACCGCCTTACGGGCTATCGTCCTCCGGCGGCCGTTTCCGGCCGCTCGCCGATGGCTGGCAAGTTGCTTCGGCAGGACCTCCTTTGTCTCATCCTCGACATATGCGACAGCTTCGAGTTGTCGACGGAGGACTACCCCGAGCCCGTCTACGACTCGCCGGCGCTGGCCCGGCGGTTCAACGTTTCGACAAAGACGATCCAGCGTTGGCGTTGCCAGGGGCTTGCGGCGAGGCGTCTCGTCTTCCCGGACGGGCGGCGGCGCGTGGCGTTTCTGGAAAGCTCCGTGCGGTGTTTCGTCGGCGACCGCCGGGGGCAGGTGGCTCGCTCGGGCCGATTCACCCAGATGACCAAGGCCCAGCGGCAGGACATAATCCGTCGCGCCCGGCGGATGGCGGGCTTCTGCTCGTGCAGCCTCAGCGACGTCGTCAAGCGCCTCTCCCGTCGGACGGGCAGGGCGGCGGAGACCATTCGCTACACCATCCGCAAACACGACGCCGAGCATCCCGGCGAGGCGGTCTTCCCGCACTTGTCCAGCCGGCTTGGCGAGCAGGAGAAGACGGCCATCTACCGCGGCTTCCTCCGCGGCGTGCCGATCCAGACCTTCGCCAAGCAGTATCACCGGACGCGAGGCAGCATCTACCGGATCGTCAGCGAGATGCGGGCCAGGCAACTGCTCGAGCGACCGATCAAGTACGTCCACAACCCGCAGTTCGACCTGCCCAACGCCGACGAACAGATCGTCGCCGCCATGGGCGAGGCCCAGGGCCGCGAGGCCAACGGGCGCGACCTTACGCCGAGCGCAATGCCCCGAAGCCTCCCGCCGTACCTCAAGGCCCTCTACGAGGTTCCCCTGCTCTTGGTGGCGCAGGAGCGGGACCTGTTCCGGCTGTACAACTACCTGAAGTACAAGGCCGACAAACTCCGCCGCAGGCTCGACCTTAACCGCCTGCGCACCGCCCAGCTTCGCGAGATAGAGCAGTTGCTGCTCCAGGCCAACGTGACCAAGAACAAGATCGTGCGAGCCAACCTGCGGCTGGTGGTGTCGATCGCGAAGAAGCACGTCGGCGGCCCGCAGAACCTCTTCGAGCTGATCAGCGACGGCAACGTTTCGCTTATGCTGGCGGTGGAAAAGTTCGACTACTCGCGGGGCAACCGCTTCTCGACCTACGCCTCGTGGGCGATCATCCGCAACTTCGCCCGGTCCGTGCCGCGAGAACGATACCACCTCGACCGCTTCGCCACCGGGCATGAGGGAATCCTCGACATAGCCGCCGGCCTGCAAATCTACGACCCCAACGAAGTCAACCCGGCGGAGCTTCGCGAGAGCATCGACGCGGTCCTGGCGCAGCTAAAGCCCCGTGAACGGGCGATACTCATCGAGCATTACGGACTGGACGATCAAGGCCAGACTGTCACGTTCGACCAGCTTGGGCGGCACCTGGGTATCTCCAAGGAACGTGTCCGCCAGATCGAGATACAGGCACTCAAGAAGCTGCGCAGCATCCTCCGCCCCCAAAAAGCGGACCTGCTGTGGTGACTTGCAGGGAACCAACCCCCCGGCGGGTGCGTCCAACGAGCAGAGGTGTTATGCAATGAAGCAGTGGATTCTGTGCGCGGCCGTGCTCGCTACAGCCTGTGCGGGCCAGACTGACGCGCCCGCCAATTCGCCGGCTCAAACACAGCCCGCCGCGGGCTCTCCCGCCCCGGCCGCCGGCGCAGCCAATGCCTCGGCTCAGCGGGCCGTGCCGGTAAACGCTCCCGCCCCGGCCGCTGCACCGGCCCAGCCGGCGACCGCGAAATACCCATCGGCCGAGCTGGCGGCCCTGTGCGGCAAGAAGGCCGACGACATCCGTCGCCAGTACGGCCGGAAGCTCAAGGTGGTCGTGCATCCGCCGTTCGTGATCGCCGGGGACATGTCCGAGGCGAAGCTGGACTCCCACGCCAAGTGGTCGGTTGTCCGCCCGGCCAGGGCGATGTGGACGGCCTACTTCGACAAGAAGCCCGACAAGGTCATCACCACGCTGCTTTTCGCCGGCGCGGATAACTACAAGCTCCATGCCCGCAAGGACTATCCCTCCGGCGGGGCGCCTTACTACGGCTATTACACCCCGGCCAGGCGGACGATGGTGATGAACATCAACACCGGCGGCGGCACGCTGGTTCACGAGCTCACCCACGCGCTGATAGTCTACGACTTCCCGAACCCGCCGACGTGGTTCAACGAGGGCCTTGCCAGCCTGCACGAACAGTGCCAGGTGGCGGAGGCGGGCATAACGGGCCTGCCCAACTGGCGCCTGCCGGCCCTTCAAGGCGCGATCAAGGCCAAGACGCTGCGCCCGCTGGCCGAGCTTGTCACCCGGCGCGACTTCTACGGCCCGCTTCAGGGCATCAACTACGCCCAGGCCCGCTACTTCGTGATGTACATGCAGCACAAGGGGCTGCTGGTGAAGTTCTACCGGTACTTCCGCGAGCACGCAAAAGGCGACGACGCCGACGTCCGAGCCGTCGAGCACATCTTCGGCCGGAAGATCTCCGACATCGAGCCCGCGTTCCTTGCGTGGGTAATGACGCTCAAGTTCGAGCGATGACGGCGGGCGCTGTCTTGAGGCCCGACGGGCCGGCAGCGATTAACTGCCGGACGGCCTTGCGTGGAAAACGGATGCTCTACACGAAAGGCTTCTCGATCGACGGGCTGGGCTCGGTGAACCAGCGCGGGCCGTCTTCGGTGATGTGGACGCAATCCTCCAGGCGGATGCCGAACTCGCCGTAGATGGCGATCATCGGCTCGTTGGTGAAGCACATGCCCGGCGCCAGTGGCGTGGTATTGCCGCGGACCATGTTCTCCGGCTCGTGTACGTCCAGGCCGATCCCGTGGCCGGTGCGGTGGGGCAGGCCGGGCACTTCGTAGTCGGGCCCGAAGCCCGCGTCGGTGATGACCTTGCGGGCCGCGGCGTCTACGGCCTCGCAGGGCGAGCCGATCCGGGCCGCGGCGAATCCGGCGGCCTGGGCGCGTTTCTCCAGTTCCCAGATATCCCGCTGCCGCCGCGTGGGCTCGCCGAAGATGATCGACCGGCTGATGTCGGAATGGTAGCCCTCGATCGTGCATCCGCCGTCCATGAGCACCACGTCGCCTTCGGTGAGCTTCTGCGGCTCGCGGCTGCCGTGCGGGAAGGCGGTGGCGGCGCCGAACTGGAAGTCGATCCCTCCGCCGGCGCCCAGCGCGCGGTGTGCCGCCGCCGCGTTGGCGCGGCAGTCATCCTGCGACATGCCTTCGGCCAGCATGGATATCGCCTTCTTGTAGGCCGCGACGGTAATGTCCATGGCCCGCTGCATCAGGGCGATCTCAGTGGGCGACTTTACGGCTCGGCACCCGACGGTCACGCAGTCGGCGCTGATGTACCGGGCGTCGGGCGCCGCGGCGCGAATGCCGTCGTACAGGAAGAACCGCACCTGCTGCTCCATCCCGATGAGCCCGCCGGCGGCGCCGCGGTCGGCAAGGATCTGTGCCACCCGCTCATACGGGCTCTCGTGCTCCTGCCAGGTTCGCACGTCGTCGCCGACTATCAGCGACTCCCGCAGCCGGGCCTCCTCGAAGGTCGGGCAGACGTAGGCGATCTCGCCGACGGCCGGGATGATCGCCGCGGTCATCCGCTCGCTGAGGCCCCAGCGCAGGCCGGTGAAGTACAGCAAGCTCGAGCCGCCTTCGAGGTAGATCGCGTCGATGCCGGCCTCGACCATCAGCCGGCGGGCCTTCTCGATGCGGCCTTCACGCTCGGCGACGGTGATCGGGGCGATGCCGTCGGTCATCGGTTTCAGGTCGCTGAAGTCACTTATGGGCATGGGTCATTCCTCTCTGCGGGCAGACAGACCGCAGCCTTTCAGGCCGAATAGCCCTGCCTCAGGGCCGGATGTGACGAAGAGGCTATTTTCCTTGTTCGGCTGCTATTGCCTTGGCTGTGTCGTTGAAGAACGCCGCGCACTTGGCCAGGTCGGCCAGGGAGTACTTGTACTCGTACTCGATGGAGAAAACGCCCTTGAAGCCCTGGGCGTGCAGTTCGGCCAGCACGGCCTTGAGGTCGCCCTTGCCGGTGCCCCAGGGCACGTCGTGGCCCCCGCCGAACTTATTGAGGTCCTTGAAGTGGAACGAGACGATCTTGCCCTTGAGCGTCTTGACGCCGTCGAGGGGCTTGATGTTCCTTCGCATCCAATGGCCTGTATCGGCGCAGGCGCCCATTCGGCTGCTCTTGCCCTTGCACGCGGCGAGGACCTTATCGGGCGGCCAGGAGTGCGGATGATTGTGGAATGCGGCACTGATGCCGTACTCGTTGCAGAGTTTGTCCAGGAAGTCCGGGTTGGACTCGGTGACGATCGTCTCGAGCCCCATTACCTTGGCCCAGTCGAAGAACTTCCGGGCGTCGGCTTCCTTGCCCGGGATGCCCGTGACGCCGAAGTTAACGAGCGTGACGTGCTTTGCCTTCAGCTTTGCCTTGACCGCCTCGATGGTCTCGGCCTTCATGGCTGGGCCCATCTTGTCGGCGATGTCCTTGCTGACCTTCTGGCCGGGGAAGGCCTCGATGTACTTGACGCCGATCGCGGCCGTCTTGTCGATGGCGTCGAAAAACGTCACCCCGTTGAAGGTCCACGCCTGCGTCGCCAGTCGCCAGCCGAGCTTCTCGGCGTCCGGCGAGCCGGCAGCCTGAAACTCCGGCCCGGGCACTTCCTGGGCACCCCGGCCGATAACGGCGCCGAAAAACCACGACGCGGTGGCTATCAGAACGCCCATTGCCAGTCTCCTGTTTCGCATCATTTTGTTCTCCTCTAATGGTATGTTGACCAGCGGCATGATACCAGCAACGGCCCCGGCCTGACAATGGATCATCTTGCGCGGCGCGACTGATGCGATTTTGCCTTGGTCGCGTAATACGCGCGGTGCGGATCGGGGGCTTGCGGGTTTTACTAAGAGGCGGCATGGTCTAGTGCCGATCTTCAAAGCGGCCCAACATGAACCTTCGATTTACCCGAAAACATGAAAAGACGCTGCTTCCGATCCCAGGGATTGGTATCCCTGGGCTTGCAACGGCTTTTTCCTACTCCCTGTCCACTAACTCCTACTGGCTTCTTTTGGCAACAGAATGACGAATACCGATACCCCGGATCCGCAGCTTTCCATCATCATGCCGGCCTTTAATGAGGACCGACGGCTGGGGTTGGCCCTGGGCCAACTGAAGCGTCACTTCGAGTCGTCGCCCATGACGATTGAGATCATCATTGTCGATGACGGCTCGACGGACGACACCGCCGCCGTGGCCAGGGCGTTCGATCCGGGCCCGCTGGCGATTCGGCTGATCCGCAACCGCGTCAATCGCGGCAAGGGCTACAGTGTGCGGCGGGGCATGCGCAAGGCGCGTGGGCAGATGATGCTCATGACCGACACGGACCAGTCCACGCCGATCCACGAGTTGGCCAAGGTCGCGCCGTATCTGAGCGACGGCTACGACGTGGTCATCGGTTCGCGCGACATGGACGAGTCGGTGATTACCCGGCGTCAGCCTCGCCATCGCCACGGCATGGGCCTGCTGATGCGCGGCCTGCGGCGCAGGCTGATGCTCCGGGACATCAAGGACACTCAGTGCGGTTTCAAGCTCTTCAGCCGGCGCGGCGCCAAGGACATCTTCCGCCGCGTTCGGGAGGACGGCTTCGCCTTCGACTGCGAGGCGCTGCTGCTGGCCCGGAAGATGGGCTATCGGATCAAGGAAGTCGGCGTCGTGTGGTGCAACGACCCCGACAGCCGGGTCCGGGCGGTGCGCGACTCGATTCGCATGGTGATCGGCCTGGTGCGAATTCGCTGCAG
>JAUWQU010000302.1 GCA_030610965.1 Phycisphaerae bacterium | reverse complement strand
ACGAGAACAGTCGCCGTCTTCAGGCCGGCTCGCTGCCGGCGAGGCTGAACCCGACGCCGGTGGCGATTCGCAGTTTCGGCCCGACCCTCGGCAAGGTCAACCGCGAGTCGGGCCTCCGCGCCGCGTACATGGGCCTGATCTGCGTCGCGGTGTTCATGCTGATCTACTACCTGCTGGGCGGCATGATCGCCAACGTCGCACTGATTCTCAACATTATCCTGGTCCTCGGGGCGATGAGCCTTCTCAGCGCCGTGTTCACCCTGCCGGGCATCGCCGGCGTGATCCTCACCATAGGTATCGCGGTGGACGCCAACGTGCTGATCTTCGAGCGATTGCGCGAGGAGCAGGCAAAGGGCCAGACCATCAGGATGGCTCTCAAGAACGCCTATGAAAAGGCGTTCACCGCGATCTTCGACGCCAACATCACCACGCTGCTGACCTGCCTGATCCTCGGCTGGGTCGGAACCATCGAGGTCCGCGGCTTCGCCATCACGCTGGGCCTGGGCGTGCTGTTCAGCATGTTCACCGCCCTGATCGTGACGCGGTGGATCTTCCAGGTCCTGCTGGACGCCAACTGGCTGAAGACCCCCGTGAAGATGTTCGCGATAGTCGGCGTGCTCAAGGTCAACTGGATGGCCAAGCGAAAGATATTCTGGGGCCTGTCGACGGTGTTCATCGCACTTGGCATCACGGCGATGGTCGTCCAGGGCGGCGACATCTTTGGCATCGAGTTTTCCAGCGGCACGCAGGCGGTAGTTCAGTTCAAGGCCGACGCGCTGGTCGGCACGGACCGGCAGTTGCCCAGCGACGATCTTGTCCGCAGGCTGTTCACCGCGCAGGCGGCCAAAGACGAAAAGTTCAAGGGCCTCAACGACGCCCGCGTGGAAATGCTCATCGACAACTACAAGGCCGATCAGTTCCTGCACCAGTACGACAAGGACACCGACGGCAAGGTTTCCGCCGACGAGGCCGAGCAGGGCGGGCTCGATTCGCAGTGGGTCCAGTTGATGGACTCGAACAAGGACGGCTCGCTCGATGGGGCCGAGCTTGCGAATCTGCCGGCCTCGAGCTACCAGGTCTCGACGACCGAGACCACGGTGGGGCTGATCCAGGACGTGGCCCGCGGGGCGTTCGGCAAGAACCTCAAGCAGCGGACAAAGCGAGCTTTCGAGCCGGCCGACGACGAGAAGATCGCCGAAATGTCCCTGGCGACCGACGCCCTGGGCATATCGCGGATCGAGCCTGACGCGACATCGCCGCACCGCGACCTTCTGGATAACTATTCGGACGGCGTGGCGGTTGTCGTGCGGAACGTCACCCCGCCGATGACCGAGGCCGACCTCAAGCAGCGCATCGGCGAGACTCGGGCCCAGGAAAGCGCCGGTTCCGACGTCGCCCGCATGAGCGAGGTGATCGGCCTGGGCAAGCCAGTCGAGGACAACTACTCGAAGTTCGCCGTGTTGATCATGCTCGACGAGGTGGCCCCAGGCCGCTGGGCCGAGGCGGCCGAGCAGCAGAGGCAGGTGGTCTCGGACGCCCTCGAGCGCGAGGAGGCCATGGTTGCCATCAGCTTCGACCCCGCCATCGCCGGCATGGCCAGCCAGCGGGCGATTATGGCCATCGTCCTTAGCTGGGTGGCCATCGTGCTGTACCTGTGGCTGCGGTTCGGCTCGATCCAGTGGGGCCTTGCCGCCGTGATCTGCCTCGTTCACGACGCGTTTATCGTCGTCGGCCTCATCGCCGCGTCGGGCTGGATATACAATACAGTTGTAGGCCGGGCGCTGGGCATCGAATGGTTCAAGATCGACCTGACGATGATCGCCGCGATTCTGACGGTTATCGGCTACTCCGTGAACGACACCATCGTCGTCTTCGACCGCATCCGCGAGAACCGCGGCAAGCTGACCACCGTCAGTGTGCCGGTGATCAACAAGTCGATCAACCAGACGCTCGCCCGGACCTTGCTGACATCGGGCACGACCCTGGTCGTCGTGCTCATCATGTACATCTGGGGCGGCCCGGGCATCAAGGGCTTCAACTTCGCCCTTCTGGCGGGCATCCTGATCGGCACCTACTCGTCGGTCGCCATCGCGGCGCCGCTGCTGATGGGCTTCAAGAAGGCCCTCTTCAGCCGGGTCGTGGACATGGCCCCCCAGGCCAAATAACACACCCCTAAACCCACCAACAACCGCGGGCCCGGGCCAAAAACCCGGGGCCGCGGTCTTTTGTGTGCCGAGCATGTGTGGTAACTCGGAGGTGCAAGTCCTCCACCCAACTTGGTGCTGGTCAAGGGGAGCCCTGAACAGGTAGAATCGCAGCACTGGCCGACACCCCCGGCCCACGAACAGCCCTGACATGCGTGGGAAACATGCACCGGCCTTGCCTGGCGTAATCCGGCGCGGTATCTTGAGAGGCGAAATGGCCAAGGACAGATACAAGGTGGTGTCGCTTTTCTCCGGCGGCATGGGTCTCGACCTGGGCCTCGATGTTGCCGGCCGGTTCCACGTTCTTGCATGCGTCGAGAAGGTGCCCGCCTTCTGCGAAACGATACGCACGAACAAGCGAGCGGGAAGGTTACATGCGGACCTCCGTGTCTACGAGGGTGACATCTCCAGTCTGGATCCGGAGAGCATTCTCGCCGAGATGGGTCTGGAGCCTGGTGAAGTCGATCTGATCGTTGGTGGACCGCCCTGCCAATCGTTCAGCACGGCCGGTCGGCGCCGTACGGTTCAGGACCCTCGTGGGACGCTTCTCTGGCAGTTTCTCCGATTCGTCCAAGTTATGAGGCCTCGCTTCTTCCTCATGGAGAACGTTCGAGGCCTGCTGTCAGCGGCATTGAAACACCGACCGATTTCTCAGAGGCCGGAGAAGGGCGGCCCTCCGTTGGAGCCCGATGAAGAACATGGTTCAGTCGTCCGGCTCTTTGCTTCGGACTTGCAGGCCATCCCTGGGGCAGCCTATCACATGGACTGCTTTGAAGTGAATGCCGTCAACTACGGAGCGCCGCAAATCCGCGAAAGAGCGATTTTTGTCGGCAACCGCTACAATGCTGTGGTCGATTTTCCTGATCCTACTCATGGTCCGCTGCATGCCAAGCAAACAGAGCAGCCGACCCTATTCTCGCAGGATGCCAGTTCCCCTCAGCCTTGGGCAACCCTCAGGGACGCGATTGGAGATTTGCACGAGGACTCACCAGTCGTGATGGACTTCAGCCCAAGGAAGCGGAAGTACTTGGCCATGGTCCCTCCCGGCTCCAACTGGCGCAGCCTGCCAGAGCAGGTCCAGAAGGAGTCCATGGGCAGGGCGTGGTGTGCCAAAGGCGGCCGATCCGGCTGGTGGCGTCGTCTGACACTAGACCTTCCCTGTCCGACACTGGTCACGATGCCAAACCATGCCAGTACATCCCTTTGTCATCCCACCGAAACGCGTGCCTTGTCAATCCGCGAGTACGCCCGCATTCAGGAATTCCCTGATGAATGGGAGTTTGCAGGCAAGGTGTCCGAGCAATACGCCCAAGTTGGCAACGCCGTTCCTACCAGGCTTGGTCGGGTTGCGGGTGAGGTCATAGCACACAGTCTTGATGTCCTTGCCGAGAGAGACTGGATGCCCTACAAGACAGCCCCTCTCGCCTATCGGGTCGTCTATGTTCAGTCTCACGTACGAACACGACAATGGTACAAGGCGGGGCAGACTTTCGTTTGGGAAGACGGCGAGGAAAACGGTTCAGCCGAGTATGCCGCACCAAAGACCGTTCGCAAGATAAGGTCCATCTGACCACGAACTATCGGAGACAACATGGCAAGGGGCCATCCTGGAATACCGCGACCTGCGGTGGCAATGCTTCGGAAGTCCGATCTGCTCTCTGGTCTGAGTTCCGTGGATTCCGATGCCGAAGCGAGAGCCCGTGTTCTCGCCATGGAAAACATGTTTCGCGACCGTGTCTCCTATCATCTGGGTTCACTTCCAGCGAAGGACGCCAAGTTCCAGAAGTTCAATACGAGCCCATTCGTCCTTCTGATACACGCCATGCAGAGAGGGTATACGCAGATAAACGAGATAGAGCGTGATATCCTTCCTGCGAAGCAGTTCTCCTCCATGGAGACTTCTGCCGGAAGAATGGTGGAGGATGTTTCGCTCCCCGCGTACGGCTGGAGCAATGTCGCGAGCGGAATGCATACCGCCAACTCCGCCCTGGACGGCATGAAGAAGGAAGGGAACGTCCTGAAACTGGCAACGCTCAAGAGCGGCCCACGGTGCCTGAACGATGAGATGAGCGAGAACTTTGCCGATACGGTCATCGCACATTCTGCAGCTTGGGCGTCCGAGGCCGGCGTTAGTCGGATCGACTTCACTTATGGCGTACTCTACGGCACGAAGAAACGGTCGAACAAGAAGGACTGGCACATCCTGAGAAACATAGAGGAGAAGCTGCCAAGTTCCGCCATGCAAGTCAGCCCGACAGGGCGCTGGAACTGTAGCTTCAGCAGAAACGGCGTGTCCGTAGAGGTGACCGTCAGAATCGGCAAGGACTGGTGGGACTACTTGGGTGGCTCTACCTGCTTCTTCGAACTGTGCGCGGCAATGATCCGGGCGTGTGTCCAGCCTGGAGAGTGCGACCCAGATGACTACGAACATATGATATCTGACCTTGGCGAGATAGTCTCAATGAAGGGAGTGCCGCGCGACTACAACGTCAGCATTCTGCAGAGAAGCCAGCTACAATGGCTCTTCTTCGTGGCTCGGCATTTCTGTGACGAGATCGTGGACTGAGGCGGCATCCCGCCATTGGCCGAAAGGCGTGGGTCCATGGCAGACAGGATTACTCCGGAGGAGCGAAGCCGCTTGATGGCGAAGTTGCGGCTTAACCAATCGGCAGTCTTCATCTGCGATTGGTATTATTGGAAATACGGGTGATAGCCATCCGTCTTGCTAACGGTCAGGCAGGCTCCGATGCTGCCCATGCCCTCGCTCGCGGGCGGCACGGGTGGCGGTGTATAATGCCAGCTTCCATGAGCGTCAGGATTTGGACCATATTGTTGCTGGCTGGCGGGATGCTTGCCGCGGGCTGCGGCATGTCCGGCAGGCCCGCGGCGCCTAAGCCGGCTGGGCCGACGAGTGTGCCGGGTGAGGCACTTGCCGAGGAGCAGGCGCGGGCCTATCCGGAGACGGCGGGCGGCCGCTTCGCCTCGCTGGCGGACTTCGAGGATGCGGCCACGGGCGAGCCGGGCCGGCGGCAGGTCGAGCGGTTCGCTATCGTGCCCGACATGCCCGACGCCAACCGCCGGCTGACCGGCGACCGCGCGCGAACCGGCGATGGGGCGATGGAGGTAACTCTCCCGGCCGGGGCGCAACTCGTCTTCGACATCCCCGTCGGCCACGACTTCAGGCGATACAAGTTGCTGTCGATGGCCATCTACAGCCGGTGCGTCAGGGACGATCTCCAGGTGGCCATCGAAAGCGAATCCGGCGTCTGGCAGTCGCATCGCAACCTTCTCCAGCCGGGTTGGAACAACGTCCTGCTGGACATCCAGCGGCTTGGCAGGGACGGCGCGTTCGACCCGGCCTCGGTTCGCCGGCTGGGGCCTTCGTTCCCCGATGCGGCCGGGGCGGTGTGGTTCAACATCGACGACATAATGCTAATCGACAATTCCCGGCTGATTCAGCCGGCGCCGCCGAACTTCGAACTGGCCAAG
>JAUWQU010000142.1 GCA_030610965.1 Phycisphaerae bacterium | reverse complement strand
ATCGACGCGGCTGCCGGCGTGCTTGTCATGCTGCCGCCAAACGGCGTGGACCTGGCCAAAGCCGACGTGCTATTGAGCCAACTCGGCGCGACCATGGTTACGTTGCGGAACACGTTGAAGGTCAATCTGGAGCGGCTGATCATCGAGGCCGGACGGGGCGGCGGCGTGCGAATGGATGGCGGGCGTGACAACGCCGTTCTGGGCTGCATCTTCCGGTGTCTCGGCAAGCCGGCCGTGGTGATCGAAGGCGCCAGATATGTCACGGTCGGCAAGTGCCTGATGTACAACCTGGCCGAAGGCGGGATGGTTCTTTCCGGCGGAGACCGCAAGACGCTCAGCCCGTCGAACGTCCTGGCAATCAACTGCGACATCCACGACTTCGGCCAGTGGTGCAAAACATACCAGCCCGCTGTGCGATTGGCGGGCGTCGGGCACACTGTTTACCGCTGCCATATCCACCGCGCGCCGCACGCGGGCATTCTGCTTGCCGGCAATTACCACGTCATCGAGGGCTGCGAGATCGACCACGTCGCGCTGGAAACCGGCGACGTGGGGGCGATCTATCTCGGGCGCGACTGGACCTTCCGCGGAAACGCGGTCATCGACAATCATTTCCACGACATCGGCGGCGTGGGCATGGGCGCGATGGGCGTCTACAACGACGACTGCGCATCCGGCACGAGCGTGACGGGCAACCTTTTCGAGCGAGTCAGTCGGGCACTGATGATCGGCGGCGGGAGGGACATCGACGCCGACAATAACATCTTCGTCGACTGCGTCCCGGCCGTCCACTTCGACGCGCGGGGCCTGACCTGGAAGCAGCCCAAGAACCCCAAGAAGTACCCCTCGTGGGACCTCGTCGGCAAACTTAGGGCCCTGCCCTACGACAAGCCGCCGTGGTCGACGAAGTTTCCGAAGCTGGCGAGAATACTCGACGAAAACCCGTGGGCCCCGGCAGGAAACGAGTTCGAGGGAAACATCGTACTGGGAGGCAGGCTGCTTGACATCCGGAAAGAGGCCCTGCCGTTCTTTAAGGCCAAGGGCAACCTGGTGATCGAGAAACCGTCGGATGAGCAGCGAAAGGCAATCCTCGCCGATCCAGCCAGGTACCTCAAAGGCTTCAGGTCAATGGGGACCGACCGCATGGGCGTGGACGCCAATGCCCTGAAGGCCGCACTGCCGGGCGCCGATAGCCAAGAGTGACAACCGGCGCGGGCCTTGGCGGATCGCCTACCCGGCCTTCTTCTTGGGCTTGAGCTTCTCGGCCTTGTCGATCAGGGCCTTGAGGCCTTCGACGGCATCGGCGTAGCGGGAGGCGAGGTCCTGCCAGCCGTCCGGCTTGTCGCGTTTGAGGCGGGCTATCTCGGCCGTCAACTCGTCAACCTTAGCGCGGAAGGCGGGGATGTTCTTCTTGTACGTGATCCATCGCTCGACGCCGTAGAGCATGTAGTTGCGGTATCCGATCGTGTAGACGTTCAGCACGCCGGGCAGCACTTCGGGGTCGTTCAGCGCCTCCGTGCCGTCGTCCGCCTTGATCCGGCGCATCGTGTCGCCCAGGCCGGAAACCACCCCGCCGCCCTGGCCCGGGCCGATCCGGCTGAGATGCCCTCCGACGACCTTGAGGTCGATCGGGCCGTTGAGCCGCTGGGGGTTGATCAGGTTGCCCGCGAGGTCGGCCGAGGTGCGGTCGCCGAAGGGCTTCTCGGCCAGCAGGGCGTAGGCCATCGCGATGCAATGATCGTACTTGTTGAAGCGGTACTTGCTCATTCTCATGGCGGCCGTGCGGACGCGGGCGTCGTCGTCGGTGGCCAGCTTCTTTATTACCGCGAAGATCCGCTCGTTTTCCGAGCCGATCAGCGACAGTGCCTCCACTACGGCCCCGCGAACGTCGGGGTCGGGGTCGCTCGCGGCGGCGGCGATCATATCGACGGCCTTTGCGATCGCGGGAGTGATTTTCTGCGGTTCGATGGTGTAGTAATTGCGCGTGATCGGCCCCATCCAGTGCATGTAGCCCAGCGCCCGCAGCGCGCCGCAGCGCTGGTCGGCGTCATCGCTCTTGATGAGGCGCTCGATCGTCGCCAGCGCCGACTCACCGAGCCGGCCCAGCGCCCTGGCGGCGGCGTGGGGCTGCGCCTCGGCCGGGTCGCCGAGCATCGCGGCGAGCTTATCGGCCTGGAGGCCCTTCAGCCGTTCGGTCAGCGCCTCGATGCTCTCGATCGGCCAGTCGTCGGTGCGGAAAGGCGACGCGGGCAGGCGGGCCTTGTTGTACAGGTTCATGCCGCGCGGGTCGATCCGGCAGGCGTAGCGCACGGCCGCCGGCTTGGTCACGCGCTTGCTGGACACCTCCACGGTGTTCCCCCGGATGTGCGCATCGGCGCTGTGAAAGACGCGGTCCTTGCCGGCCACGGAGAAGCAGCGCAATCGGCCTGCCTTGACTTCGGTCGGGGCCTTGCCGACGGCCGGGATTTCGGCGACGATAAGCCCGCCGCCGACGTGGTCGAAGGAGATGACGGCCTTATCGCCTTCCGCGCGATGGCTCTTGTAGATCGGGCCCGACGCCACGCCCCCCTTGCCATAGACGCTCGCCAGGGCCCATCGCCCGAGGCGGTCGCCGACCGCGCCGGGATAGTCCTCGACGTCGAGCGTGACGACCATGCCCGAGTTCGCACACGCCAGCGCCCGTCGCTGGCGGTCGCGATGGCCGTACCATGCGCTAAAGTCAAGGTCGCCGCCGAGGGTGTGCTCGTGGTACATGTCCGGCTGGGGGCGCTGCGTGAAGACGACTGGCATGTCCGGCCTTTTGAACGCCGCGCGCAGGCCGGCGATCAGGGCGTGCATCTCGTCGGCGTAACGAGTGTCGTCGGCGCTGGCCGAGTCGAAAAGGTGCATCGCGCCGCGAAATGCAAACGGCGTAAGCGGGTTCAGCATGCCATTGAACACGACGGTCGGCTCCGTCGGATCGCCCGGCGTCGGACCGGGCACAAGCGGCGGCTGGGTCGGCCCGGCCAGCTTGCCGGGCTGGAGTTTCGCATCCAGCGAAACCGTCCACTGCCTCATCTTCGCCAGCCACTTGCCGTATGCCTCCTGGCCGCGCTTCGTCGAGGGGTCCCATGCGTCCGCTCGATCGGCGATGTCCTTCATCGCCTCGACGGCGGCGAAGCCCTGGAAGGGCGTGGTGGCCGGCAGGTCGCCGACACTCACCTGGACGACGCCCACCGCCACGCCAAGCCGCTCGCCCAGCGCGTTTGCGAAGGGAATCAGGACCGCGGGCAGGCGCGCGGCCTTGCCGGCCCCCCAGGCGCGGTTGCGGCCGTACGCCTCCCGCGGGGGAAGCCTGGACCGATCGCGGGGGTCGACGCCGATAGCGCGTGCGCCGTCGGTCGGCACGGGCCCGTCGACGCCGTACTGCCGTTCGAGCCTGTCGGCCAGCACCAGCCAGACTTCGCCCACCAGCACGTTCTCGAACGTCACGGCGGCGCCGGAGCCCCTGGCGGTCAGCTCTCGCGGCTCGGCCGCGCCCGTGAGGGCGTCCAGCGTGACGGACCATCTGCCGGCGGCGTCGGCGGTCGCCTGCTTGCTCTGACCGGCGAAGGTGACGGTAACTCCCTCGCCGGGCGCGGCCCTGCCCCAGATAGGAACCGGCAGGTCGCGCTGGAGGACCATGTTCGAGCCGAACGGCTGGGATACCTCCACGCTCGATGCGGAAGGCGCTGCCGTGGCGGACAGAGAAGCTGCGAGCACCAGCGCCAGTGCCGTCGCCAGATTGCGTTTAGTCGCCATGTGTATTGCCTCGATGTCTCGAAGAGGAACTCTCAGGTCCTTGTTCCCAGGGATTGCTATCCCTGGGCTTCGGGTCATTCACAATCGTGATGACCGAGTGTCTTCCTACTCCCTGACTACTGACTACTACTGCCTATCCTTGCCCTTATTCCTCACTGGTGAACATAGCCGCGGGCAGGCCGGCGGCGTTGTACAGGAACGGCCCCTGGGGGATGGTCGTGTAGCAGTAGCGAACCGCCACCGGCTGGGCTACCTTGTCCGACGCAGCCACCAGCGTGGCGCCGTCGATCTTCGCCGAGGCCTTCTGCCACTTCATGTCCTTGCCGGCAAGCTCGACGTTGGGCAGTTCGCCGGAGGCCTTGAGCTTCGGCGGATTGAGCATGTCCTTCTCGCCGATTCGCAGTCCGCCGTCGGTGTAGTCGAACTCGACGATGACCCTATTGCCCTCGGCGCGATGGCCCTTGTACAGCGGGCCCGACGGCACGACGCCCTTCTTGCCGTAGTCGCGGTTCAGCGCCCACAAGGCCAACCGGATGCCGGAGTCAACCTTGTTGGCCGGGTGGACCGCCACGTCCAGGTCCAGCAGCACCGCCATGCCGCTGTTGGGCACGAGCTTCAGGGCGTTGAAGGCCTCCTGGCGGTTCAGCGCGCTGCAGTAGTCGCCGCTTCGCTGGATCTGCATCCAGTAGAACGGTATCTCCTCGCCGTCGCCTTTGACGCTGAACAGGTCTCGCCACGACGAGGCCATCACCTTGAGCATCAGGTCCCAGCGGTCGTTGCGCATGTCCGACTCGCCCTGGTACCAGAGCACGCCCTTGATGGCAAATGGCACGCAGGGGTGAATCTTGCCGTTGTAGAAGCCGCATACATCGCGCTTGCCCGGCTGCGGCATCAGCGGCTGGGGATAGGGGAAGGGCGTGTTGTTCTTCATCGCGGCTTCGGCCTTGGCAGTCCACTGCTTGATGGCGGCCAGGCTGTTCTTCCACACCTCCCGCCCGTGGGGGGTGTTGGGGTAGTAGGCGTCCACCTTGTCGGCGATGTCGGCCAGGCCGGCGTCCATCCGCCAGGCATGCCGTGGAATCCACTCATGGATGATGCTGCCCGCCCACGCCTGCCACAACACGCCGATGGGCACGTTCACGTCCTGCTGCACGCGCCGCCCGAAGAAGAAGCCGATGGCGCAGCAGCCGTTGGTCGATTCCTCGTCGGCGCAGACGCCCCACTCCTCGCGGGCCTTTTCGTACTTGTCGACCGGGTAGGGCTGGTCCCCGCCTGCCCCCCAGTAGCGGATGGTCGGATGGTTCCACTTCATGCCCTCGGGAATCACGCTTCGAGAGACGCTGCGGCCCATGTTGGACTGGCCGGAACATATCCACACGTCGCCGACGAGAACGTCGCCGATCGTAACCGTGTTGGCGCCGGCGATGGTAAGGGTCCGCCCCTTGGCGCTGGTGGCGAGCGGTTCGAGCGTGACCATCCACTTGCCGTCGTCGCCGGCGGTTGCGGTCTTGGACTGGCCGGCGAACTTGACGGTGACCTTCTCGCCCTTGTCCGCCCAGCCCCATACCGGCGCGGGCTTGTCGCGCTGGAGGACCATGTGGTCGCAGAACATCTGGGCCGGCTCGACCGCGGACCGCGCCGCCCCGGCCGACAAGGCCACAATCGCGATCAGCAGCAAGCCCCTGCGGTGTTCGGCGGCAAAAAACGATGAGATGATTCGCTTCATGACGACTCCCGTGTCAAAGAGCCAGTGAGTGGTTCGCAACCCTACGTTCAACCCGTTCGCCTTCGCCGAGTGTCGCCCGCAAGAGTTGGGCGGGCGAGCCCACCGCAGGAACCCCCGGCCCTGGCGGTGGTTTGTACGAATGTGCAGCCGGCGCGGGCCAAGCCCCCCACGCGCCATGAAGGAGAAATGCCAACATGACCAGAACGATAGCATACGCGTCCGCCTGTTGCGTGCTGGCGTCGGCTTTGGCCGCGACGGCGGTAGAGGCGCCGAAGAACCCGTCGAAGAATGCCGCCACGCCCAAGCCGGCCGGGCGACAGTTCTCGTGGCGAAAGGATGACACGTCGGTGGCGCTTCTCAACCACGGCCTGGTGGTGTGGCGGCATGTTCACGACGCCAAGGCGGGCAAGCCTTACATGCGCGTCGGCCTGCTGGACGGGACGGAGCTTACGCGCCCCTGGCCGATACCCGCCGGCTATCCCAAGAGCGACCACGTATGGCACAAGGCACTGTGGTGGTCGTGGAAGGGCATCAACGGCGTGAACTTCTGGGAGCAAAACCAGCAGGGCACCGAGCCGGTGACGGTGACGCCCACGCTCAACGCCGACGGCTCGGCCCGCATCGAGATGACCGTCTCCTACCATCTGCCGGACAAGCCGCCCATGGCGACCGAGCGGCGCGTCGTCGAAGTGAGCGCGCCCGACCAGGCCGGCAGCTACCTCATCACCTGGCAGGCGACGTTCGCCCCGGGCGGCGCGGAGCCCGTGACGTTCAACCGCAACGGCTACGGCGGCCTGGCCATCCGCATGGCGGCCGAGTTCTGCGGCGGCATAGCCAAGGGCATCGACGCCTGGACGTTCGTCAAGTCCGCAGAGCCCGCCGCCAAGCGAGGCCCGGGCAACCGCTGGATCGCCTACACCGGCAAGGCCCCCAACGGCCGGGCCGCGTGCATCGCCATGTTCGACCATCCCGACAACCCGCGCCACCCCACCCAGTGGGCCACCCGAACCCAATACCCCTACCTGAACCCCGCCTTCACCGCCGCAAAGCAAGACTTCCGCCTCGAGCCCGGCAAGACCCTAAAGCTGACCTACGCCATCCTGATCCAAGCCGCCCCCGCCGACACCAAGGCCCTGGAGCGGGCATGGAAGGCCTTCGCCAAGAAGCCGTAGCCGACAAAAGCCAACGGCGGGCCCTGGCCGCCAGTCACGGTCGAGAGTCATCGTGTGCGCGGTGCCATGCTTCCTCGCTGTTTGCGAAAGCATGCTTCTGCAAACGGCCGCAGAAGCATGGCACCCGGCTCGTGACAGCGCCCCACCCCGATCAGGCTTCTCAGCATCCGCTCCAACGAACCACTCAGGCCGGCATAGAATTCATCACGGCTGCCAACTGCGCAAAGGCTTGTGGCTGAGGACACGGCGGGGTAGCATACCCCTACGTTGGTAGATGAAAGAAGGGCAACCATGGCAAAATCGAAAAACCACATCTCTGGCATCACCGTGCGTGGATTCAAGTCTATCCACAAGGAACAGCATTTAGCCATTCGGCCGCTGACTATCCTGGCGGGCGCCAATAGCTCCGGCAAGTCGAGCTTCATGCAACCCCTGCTTCTCTTGAAGCAGACCTTGGAGTCGCCTGGCGATCCTGGG
Source organism: Phycisphaerae bacterium (assembly GCA_030610965.1). Classification (GTDB taxonomy): domain Bacteria; phylum Planctomycetota; class Phycisphaerae; order SM23-33; family SM23-33; genus JAUWQU01. Next base: position 876 of record JAUWQU010000142.1, on the reverse strand, counting down.
GCCTTGCTGTTGGATGGGCACAACGTGCGATTCACGATGGCTTCCCAGGTGCTAAGTCACGTGCAGGGAAAGACGCCCTGCTCGGAATTCGCAGTCCGGGTTGACTTGGTGGAAGAGGAGTCTCTCGAACTGGTTTTCAGGTCGGAAGCGCGAAGAGGCTTTGAGTTAAAGACGATGATCTATCGGTCGGGTGGAGCAAAGTCTGTCATTACGCCAGGGATGAGTCATGGCGAAATCATTAAGCTCCTCCCAAGCCACCTCAAGACTATGCATACACGATTTGGCAAGGAAGATAAGACTTCCTTCCGGTGGGCTGTTCGTTCAGAACGATGTTTTCTCGTCTTCGAATTGGTGAGCTCGGGCAAATCCAAAGGAATAGCTAGATTTTGGCCAAACCCATATGGTTTGTCACCCAGTCAGATATTCGTCCCTTGTATTCAGGGCGTAATTCATCTTCCAGGCCTACGGGGGGATCCGTCCAGGACATACCCCAAGACAGCCGGCGGCCCGGACTTTCAGGGCACGTTTGAACCCTACGTGGCAAGTGTAATTGCTAAGTGGCAGGACAACGGAGGCAAGGCACGGTCGAAAGAACTGGGCAAGGCGCTTGAGACCATGGGACTGACTTGGAAGGTCAAGGCTGACTTCGTAACTGACACCGAGGTCGAACTGAAGGTGGGACGTCTTGCTCACAGCACACGTGGTGGCGCTCAGGATCTGGTTAGCATAGCGGATGTGGGGTTCGGCGTGTCGCAGGCACTCCCAGTAGTTGTCGCCCTGCTTGCCGCACGTCCGGGCCAACTTGTGTACTTGGAGCAACCCGAAATACATCTGCACCCTCTGGCACAGCGGAGACTGGCTGCCATATTGAGGGAT
>JAUWQU010000541.1 GCA_030610965.1 Phycisphaerae bacterium | reverse complement strand
GAAGGCATTCTGAACCATTGCGACTATCCCATTCATACGAGCAAACTTGAGGGCATCAACAACACGATCAAGGTAATCAAACGTGACGCCTACGGCTACCATGACGAACGCTACTTCTCCCTCAAGGTCAAGCAGGCATTTGACCCGAACTGTGGCAACTGATTGTGAGAAGAACCACAACTTTAAGGTTGCAGGCAGGTCGGGCGCAACGGGTTATCACGGCATTCACCGGTGAGCCTGCCGCCGGGGCCGCAAATGCCAACCGGGCTGATCAGGGCTCCGCCACCCTAAGACCTAAGAGCTAAGACCTTCTTTCATTCCTTCACGGCGAAATCTTCGGGCTTGAGGCCCTTCTTGAACTTTCCGCCTCCGAACGGAGACGCCTTCCACTGCTGTCCCACGTAGCTGACATCCGCCTTCTGTGGGATCTTGGCCTCCAGCCCGACGGCCCAGAACACGCAGTTGACGTAGAGGCGTCGCAGGTCCTCGCTTTCCATGTCCTGCGCGGCGCCAATTGTGCTCATCACGACCCTTGAGGCCTTGCCCACCTCGCGGTTGATCTGGCGGGTCCATGCGATGGGCATGACGGCCTTCTGCAGATTCGGCGGGTCATTGGGGTCCATTCCCTTGAGCACCTGGCCGTACATCAGGACGGTGGCGTCCGCGGGCAGTTGGGTGATGCGATAGACGTCGGTCGGGCCCCAGACGTCGTACACGCCGCGCAGGAGGGGGTTCTTCTCGTTTATCCCGCAGCGCAGCCCTCGCGTGCTCTCCTTGCCGTGCTGGCCGTAGTGTCCCTTCCACCCCTCGCCGAACAGTGCGGGGGCATAACCGCCCGCGTTGCCGGTACTGAAACTAGCATAGGGCGAGTTCTTGCCATAGCGGAACGAAAGAAGCGTGCAGCGAATCCCGAAGACCGGCTTGCCTGTTTCCAGGAAATCGGCGAAGTGTTTCATCTGCTCGTCGGGCAGCGTGAGATCCATGGCGAAGACGACCATCATGTCGGCTGTCTTCAGGATACTCATCCCCGGGATGTTGTTCTTCACGCTCGGGTCGACCGTGCCATCCTTTGCGTTGGTGGAGAAGAGGACCGTGCATTTGAACCCGTGCCGCTTAGCCAGTATCTTGGCGAGCATGGGCAGGCTTTCTTCGCATCGATACTCCCATTCGCCGCAGACGAAGACGATGTGCTTGCCTTCTCCGCCGCCGCCTTCGCCCGGTTCGTAGGTTATTGACCCTTGGCCCGCGGTGGATGTTCCAGGCAGAGCGAGAAACAGCAGCAACCCGGTACACAATGAAAGCCCCTTGAGTGTGCCCATGATTTCTCCTTATTGCGTTCTGTCTTAGCGAGTTACGACTGCCGTTGTCCTGTCAGTTTTCACCAAACACGCATGGGCGCTCCGCAAACCGTCTGCCCTTCACGGCAGGGCGATGCGGCCGAAGCGGCGCTTGCCGACCTTCAGGACCTGTCCGGGCTTGAGCTTGACCTGGGCGTTGGGGTCGGCGATTTTCTTTTCGTCGATGCTGACGGCGTTCTGGGTGATCAGCCGACGGGCCTCGCCGTTGGATTTGGCGAAGCCGGCCGCGACTACCAGTTCGATGATGCCCATCTGTGCGGCCGTGACGCGGATTTCTTCCATGTCGGCAGGGACGTTTCGCTGGGCGAATACGCGGTCGAATTCCTCAGCGGCCACGTCGGCGGAGGTATGGCCGTGGTACTGCGTGACGATCAGCTTGCCCAGTTGGACCTTGGCCTGCTTGGGGTGCGTGCGGTCCGGGTCGACCAGCACGTCAATCTCCCGGGCCGGCAGGTCCGTCAGGAGCGTGAAGTAGTTTTGCATCAGCGTGTCCGGGATGCTCATCACCTTGCCGAACATATCGTTCGGCTCGTCGGTCACGCCGATGTAGTTGCCCTTTGACTTGCTCATCTTCTCAGTGCCGTCGAGGCCCACTAGGATGGGCATTATCAGCACGATCTGGGGCTTCTTGCCGGCGTTTTCCTGCAATTGCCTGCCGATGAGGTTGTTGAATGTCTGGTCGGTGCCGCCTAGTTCGACGTCGGCGTCGATGCATACGCTGTCGTAGCCCTGCATGAGCGGGTAGAGGAATTCATGCACGCCGATGGGCTGGCCGGCCTTGTAACGCTTCTCGAAGGTGTCGCGTTCCATCATGCGGGCGACGGTCATCTGGCCGGCGAGCTTTACGATGTCCGCCAGTCGCAATGAGGCGAGCCATTCGCTGTTGTAGTGGACCTCGAACTTTTCCGGAGAGGTGTCCAGCACCTTGCCGGCCTGCTCGAAGTACGTCCGTGCGTTGGCGTCGATCTGCTCCGGTTCGAGCACGGGGCGGGTCTTGTTCTGGCCGGTCGGGTCGCCGATGCGGGCGGTGTAGTCGCCGATAATCACTACGGCCTTGTGGCCGAGATCCTGAAACTGCCGCATCTTGCGGAGCACGACGGTGTGGCCTAGATGAATGTCCGGCGCAGTCGGGTCCAGCCCGAGCTTGACGCGAAGCTGCCTGCCGACGTTCGCGGCCTTGGCGAGCCGCTGCTCCAGTTCCTGCTGCGTGTAAAGGCCTTCGCTGCCTCGCGCCAACTGCATAATTTGCCGTGGGATGTCGTTTTTCAAGTCGCTCATAAGGCCGGCGAGTCTACCACCGGCTCGGCGAGTTTGCAAGACCGCCGGCCACGGCGGAAGAGCGGAAGAATATCTCATCGCAGAGATCGCTGAGGACGCGGAGAGCAGAAACGGCGGAAACAGCAGAAAAGAGTAAACGGCAGAGCGGGGGATTATGCGATTACATGGATTGAAGGATTACCTGGGGAACCACCCAGGGCTTGCCATCCGCCTTCGCCAAGGCTTTGGTGGACAGGTTCCTGGGCTTCTGTCTTACCTCCTTTCCAATCCGTGTAATCTCATAATCCATGTAATCCCCATCTCGCTTTTTCCTTCTTCTTCGCTTTTCCTCTGCGCTCTCCGCGACCTCTGCGTTGAATCCGTCGCTTCTTCTCCGCCGCGGACGCGCTTGTGCCGGGGGGGCGGGTTTGGCTAGAATACGCCGTAGGAAATCCTGGGTTTGGTCCGAAAAGAATAGGCATGGCAAAGTTGATGAAGAATCTGCTGACATGGAAGTTGGCCCTTGCGATCTCGGCCGTCGCGGTGGTTGGGTGCGAGGCCCATCAGATAAACCCGCCGCCGGTGACGGTCGAGCAGTACGAGTCCTCGCTTTCCGACGTTGCGGCGGACTATCCACCAAGGACGGTCGTCCTGCACAATCTCCGCCGCGTTCTGGACACGAATCTCTCCGATCAGGAGCGGGTGGCCTCGCTGAGCCTGGTCAAGAGGCTCGATCAGGACGACCCGAACGTCCGCACGCAGTTGGCCGGCATCCTGGCCGACGAGGCCAACGGCGAGAGCCTGCGCCTGGCCGTGCTGGAGATGCTGCTGGGCAGGGACGACCCCACGCTGTCGGCATACGCCGCACGCATCCTGCCCGGCCTGGAGGCAGACAGCCCCATGCGGGAGAAGATACTCGCCTGGCTCGGCCGCAACCCGACCCCGGGCGTGCTGGCTGAGACGGTTCGGCTGTGGGCGAAGGAGGAATCCCCCACGGGCATGGAGGAGCCGCGATTCCGCCAGACCGTCGAGCGGATCTCCGGCAAGCGTTGGGAACAGGCCCTGTTGGTTGCGATCAACACGCCCAAGTTCTCCGCCAGCCAGGAGGCCATCGAGATACTCGTCGCCCGCATCCCGCCGCAGAGCCTTCGCGTGAGGGTGGAGGCCATGGCGCCTAAGACGGGCATCG
>JAUWQU010000793.1 GCA_030610965.1 Phycisphaerae bacterium | reverse complement strand
CCGACAGCCAAGGTAGCCGCGGCCGGGGCCGGCATTTCGCTGACGGGCCAGGCGCCGGGGCTGGCGTTTCGCAGGCCGTTGGACTGGGTCGAGCAAAAGGGCGCCACGTGGAAGTACCCGGAGCTGTGGAACGAGGACGGCTCGCGCAAGCCAAACGCCGCCCAGGTTCTCTACGGTGCCGACATCGACGGGCGCGGAATGGGCTTCAACTGCGACCTGACCGTCAAGCTTGTCGACGGGCAGGTCTCGGCAGAGGGAGGCAAGCTGACTGTTCGCGGCGCCGACGAGGCCGTGCTGCTCATCGCCGCCGCGACGAGCTACAACGGCTTCGACAAGAGCCCATCGCGGCAAGGCCGGGACGCCGCGGCCATCTCGGCTGCGGCGCTTGACTCGGCCGGCAAACTCGCGTGGGATGAACTGCTCGCCCGCCACGTCGCGGACTACCGCAACCTGTTCGACCGCGTCGAGATCGACCTCGGCGAGCCGACGGCCGCGTCGCTGCGCCCGACCGACGAGCGGATCGCGCACTTCGCCGACGGCGAGGACCCATCGCTGGCGGCGCTGTACTTCCAGTTCGCGCGGTATCTGATGATCTCCGGCTCGCGCCCTGGCACGCAGCCGCTGAACCTCCAGGGCATCTGGAACGACCAGGTCCTCCCGCCGTGGGCGTGCGGCTACACGACGAACATCAACGCGGAGATGAACTACTGGCCGGTCGAGATAATCGGCCTCAGCGAGTGCCACGAACCCCTGCTGCGGATGATCGAGGAACTCGCCGTAGACGGCAGGCGGACGGCCCGGGACATGTTCGGCCGGCGCGGCTGGGTGGCCCAACACAACACGACGATCTGGCGCGGCGCCCAGCCGGTGGACAACGTGCCGCAATGCTCGTGGTGGCCGATGGCGCAGGGGTGGCTCCGCCGGCCCATGTGGGAGCATTACCGCTTCGGCGGCGCCCGCCGCTTCCTGGCCGACAAAGCCTACCCGGTGATGAGGGACGCGGCCTTGTTCGGCCTGGACTGGCTCGTCGACGACGGCCAGGGGCACCTCGTGACGCCCGTCAGCACGTCGCCGGAAAACCGCTTCCGCTACGGCGACCCCGCAAGCGGCGAGCAGAAGACCTCCGGCGTCTGCATGGGCTGCACTATGGACATGGCGATCCTCCGCGAGCTGTTCGGCTATTGCATCGCGGCGGCCGAGGTGCTGGGAGTGGATGCGGGCCTGCGGGCCGAGCTCGCAGCCGCGCGGGAAAAGCTCCTGCCGCCACGGATCGGCTCGGCCGGTCAACTGCTGGAATGGCCCACGGAGTTCAAGGAGAACGACCCGCAGCACCGCCACGTCTCGCACCTTTACGGCCTGCATCCGGGCGACCAGATCTCGCGCGACACGACGCCGGAGCTCTTCGCGGCCGTGCGGCGGTCGCTGGAAATCCGCGGCGACGAGGCCACCGGCTGGTCGATGGGCTGGAAGATCAACCTGTGGGCCCGCCTGCTCGACGGCGATCACGCCTGCAAGATGATCCGCAACCTCATCAGCCCCGAGCGGACGTACCCCAACATGTTCGACGCCCACCCGCCGTTCCAGATCGACGGCAACTTCGGCGGCACGGCCGGGATCAGCGAGATGCTCCTGCAAAGCCACCTCGGCACCGACTCCGGCGGAGAGGTTATCGACCTCCTGCCCGCCCTGCCGGCGGCCTGGCCCAGCGGATCGGTCCGCGGCCTGGTCGCGCGCGGCGGCTTCACCGTGGACATGGCCTGGCAGGAAGGCAAACTCACCGCCGCCACGATAGTCTCCGCCAGAGGCCGCCCCTGCAAAGTCCGCCACGCCGCCAAAACCATCGACCTGACAACCACCCCAGCCCAGACAATCAGACTCGACGGCGAGTTGGGCATTGTCTGAACGCCGCCAGCAAGACAAGGCACGACAACGACATCGACCGGCGCCCATCAACGATGCTTCGGTGGCCGCACTGACCAGCGGTCCAAGCGGCGCAGCCCTTTGACTCCGGCCCGGACAACGGGTATGATCCCGAGAGCGGCGCCGCTGAGCCGCCCGCCGGGGAGACCGCCAATGACGCGCAGAATATCGCAAGGCCGCAAGGCGACGTACTACATCGGGGGCATCATTATGGTCATCGGCGCGTTGATGTTCTTCTCCACCTTCGTGACCTTCGCCATGCACTTCGGCGACTTCGACAACTTCGAGGATAACGCCAGGTCCAACGCGATCAGGGCGTTCGGCGGAATGAGCCTGCTCATACTCGGCGGGATTATCATGGGCGTAGGCCGGCGCGGCCTGGCCGGGTCCGGCGCGGTGCTCGACCCGAAGCAGGCCCGCGAAGACCTCGAACCCTACAGCCGCATAGCCGGCGGAATGATCAAGGACGCGCTCGACGAAAGCGGAATATCCCTCGGCTCAGCCGGCAGGCCGGGTTCGGAAGCTGTCGCCGAAAGAGTCGTCGAGAGAGTCGTCATGATCAAGTGCCCCGCCTGCGCCAAGCTAAACGAGGAAGACTCCAAGTTCTGCCAGGAATGCGGCGACAAACTCTGACCCGCCGCCACCGCGAACCCCCTTCA
>JAUWQU010000531.1 GCA_030610965.1 Phycisphaerae bacterium | reverse complement strand
GTCGAGCACCGGCTGGACCTCGCGGGTGAAGCTGAACCCCCGCGCCGGGCCGGACCACGGCATAATGTCGTCCACCGGACGGGCCGCCGCCACGTTATGCCGAACCGGCGCGGCGTCCGACTGCTTCTCGTGACAGCCCACACACGAGAGGAACTCGCCCGGCATGGCGGTCATCCAGCTCCGCATGATCTGCAGCGCCTTGCCGTCCTTATCGAGCGGCTGGATCGCGAGCGGTGTGTTGGCCGGCACGCGGAACATGGCCGAGCCGTCCGGCTGGACGGGCACGGTGCCCAGGATGCGGTGGACGTCCCAAGGCCCGTCGATGCCGATGTTGATGTGCCCGCCCATGCGGAAGTACGCATAGTGGAAGGAGTAGACGCGGAGCTTCTTGACCGTACCTCGCGGGACTCCCTTGAGCCCGCCGCCGACATACACGTCCGCCATGTACACCACCGCGTCCTTCCGGGTCAGGTCGACGCGGTCGGGGATGACCGGGGGCTTGACCGTCGGGCGAAGCGGGATCGGCTCGAACATCGCGTAGCCCGCTTCCTTGTGCAGCAGCAGCATGTTGTCGAAGACATCGACGAGGTAAAGGTCCCAACTGTCCTTGTTGGCCTTCTGGCACGAGACGAGGAAATACTTGTCGCTCAGCGGCCAGGGATGCAGGAAGCGAGGCCAACTGCCGTTGACCAGCCCGTCGGCGATTTTCGGCTCGACCGGCTTGCCGTAGCCCGGAATCCGCTGGACGACGCCGCTGGCCTCGTGATGGCCCTTCGCCGGGTCGAAGAGTATCAACTCGCCCATCCGCGGCACGCCGTGATGGCCGCTGATGACGCCGGCGAACCGCGTGGGGTGGTCCGGGCACGAGCGGGCGTAGAACAGCGAGTTAGGCCAGTAGGAGTTGCTGCCGTACAGCTCCATCTGGTCGGTTCCGTCGGGGTTCATGCTGAACAACAGGCGGCTGAAGTAGTGCGGCGTGTCGCTGTACTCCCAGCGGGTGTACATCACGCGCCCGTCGTGCATGACGGTCGGGCACCAGTCGTGATCCTGCTCGAAGGTGATCTGGCGGACGGTATTTGGGTCGCGGTCGGCGTTCATCAGGTAGAGGTTCGCCACCGAGTTGCCCCCGCCGACGCAGGGGACGCCCTGGAAGCACCGCGTCGAGCCGAAGATAATCCGCCCGCTGGGCAGGTAGACCGCGTCGTAGTTGTCCACGTCCTTGGCCGAACCGTCGGTGACCTGCGTGAGGCCCTTGCCGTCGGCGCCGACCTCGTAGATCTGCCAGCGATTGTTGTTGTCGATCGAACTGAACAGCATTCTGTCGCCGTCGAAGTGCAGGTCCACGTCGCCGACGAACGCGTCCCTCTCCGGCCGGTACAGCGTATCGAGCCCGCCGCCAGGGTCGGACATCTTCAGCGTGACGATGGCGTCGTCGTAGCCGTTGCGCGGCAGGGCGCAGTTGCCCTGCCAGTTCTGGGGCAGTCCGAGCCGCTTCATGTTGCGTTTGACCAGCAGCAGCTTGTCGAACTTCAGCAGCGGATTGGCCAGCAGCGCCTCCCGCCGCAGCGCCAGGAACCGTTGAGCGACGTCGATATGCTTGTCGCCGGCTTTACCCGCGGTGGCCTCGACGATCGCCTTCTCCATCGCGTCCAGACGCCGGAGATACTCCGGGCCCTTCGGGTAGGCCTTGCCGAAGTTCCTGGTCATATCCTCGACGGCCAGGCGGACGGCCCGGAAGTTCAGCTCCTTCAGCTTCGCCATCGTCTGCTGGACCGTTTTAGCGCGATAGTAGAGGCGGCGGACCTTGGCCAGGCCTTCTGCGTCCGAGGCCGAAGCGGCGAGCCCGCGGACGTCGGCGCCCGCCTGTGTGCCCGTGCTGGGGGGGATGTATCGTTTGGCCAGGGAAGCGACGTCCCCGGACGTCCATTCGGCGGACCAGATGCCGTCCTCGGCCTCCCAGGCCATCTGCTGCCGCGCCTCGGCGGCGGCGAAATCGCGGCGGGCCAAGTCCCACAACTGCTGTCGCCGCACTGCGGCCGGGTCGGGCCTCTTCGACGCAACCGTTGCCTTGCCCGTAGTCGAGAAGTACCACCCGCAGGCTCCGCTCTGGTTCCATATCTTGATCAGCAAGTGGTTCTGGCCTTGCTTGAGGTCCAGAGTGACGCGATCCTGGTTGGCGCTGACGCCGCGGGCGACCTTGTTGCTGATGACCTTCTTGCCGTTGCACCAGACAGCCAGCCCGTCGTCGCTGCCGTAGTAGGTCGGCAGTTTCATCGAGCGCGGTGCGACGATCGCGCGATAAAAGTAGATCGCCGCGTTGGTCGGGCAGGGCAGGTCGTGGACCTGGCTGTCCTGCTGGCGGACCTGCTGCCAGCGGAGCTTGCCGTAGGACTTCGTCAGTGCTACGTCCAACTCGGGCTCGAATGCGTGGTCGAAGGCGTCCTTGCCGGCCTTGGCGAACGGGCCGATCGTATAGAAAGGCGCGAAGCCAAGCTCGCGGATGCTGGCGGGCTTCGGCTCATTCGCGCCGGCCAGCTTGTCCTTCTTGGCCAGCACCTGCTCGTGGGTCACCAGCGCCTCGCGGGACGCCTGCATCGTCTCCTGCCACGTGCCCTTGCGGACGTAGTAGGCCGGGTCGGCCGCGACGGCGCCGCCGCACAGGGCCAGCGTAACGATTCCAGTGATCCATCGTCGGCTATTCAACATGGCTACAGGCCTCCGATCCGAGTTTTTCTATATGGATGCCGGCCCGCGATCACCGTGGGCCCATCTTGTGATTCTATCACGGACCCGGATACAGGCAAGCCTTTCCGCTACAGCCTTTCCGCCACGCAAGTGGCCCACCTTGCGCGCTGAGGCTGGAAATCCGCCCGCCCGGCCGCCACAATAAGGTGTCGTCGCGCCGCCGGGTGCGCGGGAGACCTCTCGCCCATAGCCGCAACGAGAAAGGAGACGCCATGTACGTCGTCAGTGTTACCGTGCAGGTCGAGGAGCAGTTCGTGGGGCAATTCATCGAGGCAACGCTCGACAACGCCCGCAACACGCGAAAGGAGCCCGGCAACGTGCGGTTCGACGTGTCGCAGTGCGTCGATGACCGGGGGCGATTTCTGCTTTACGAGGTCTACGGGACGGCCGACGATTTCAGGACCCACCAGCAGACCGAGCACTATCTCCGGTGGAAGCAGGCCGTGGCCGAATGGATGGCCCAGCCGCGGCAGGGCGTCAAGCACCAGAGCGTCTTCTTCGGCGAGGCCGAGGGATGAAGGCCGCCAGCGCTTCCGGCGTCGGGCGGGTATTTGAACTGCTGGGCGTGGGGCGGATTGTCTTCGGCAGCGGCTCGCTGGCCAGGCTCGGGCCGATGGCTGCCGAGATGGGCAGCGCGGCCCTGGTGGTCACGAACGCAACCCCTGCCGGGGCCGGCGGGGCGACCGACGCTCTCACCGAGGCGCTGGTCGAAAGCGGCGTCAACTGCGCGCTGTTCGTCCAGCCGGGCGAGCCGACGGTCGACGACGTGGACGCCGCCCTGGAAACCGCGCGACAGGGGAAATGCGACATGGTCGTCGGACTCGGCGGGGGCAGCGCCATCGACTGCGCCAAGGCCGTCGCCGCGCTGATGACCAACGGCGGGGCAGCCCTGGTCTACATGGAGGTCATCGGCAAGGGCCTCAAGGTTCGGCGCCAGGCCGCGCCGTGGATCGCCGTGCCCACAACCGCGGGCACCGGCGCGGAGGTCACCAAGAACGCGGTCATCGCCTGCCCCGAGCGGAACTTCAAGGCCTCCATCCGCGGCGAGCAACTCCTGGCCCGCGCAGCCGTGGTGGACCCGACACTTGGCCTGACCGTGCCGCCGGGCGTGACGGCATGTTCGGGCATGGACGCGCTCTGCCAAC
>JAUWQU010000617.1 GCA_030610965.1 Phycisphaerae bacterium | reverse complement strand
CCCACCACTCACGCGTGATCTGCTGGTGGGCCGCCATGATCAGGTCCCGCGTAGGCCTTGCCGTCAAGTAGCTGACAATCGTTGTCTCGATGTATACGCGTTTCTTCACCGACTTTCCCCTGACCGTGATGGTCGCCTTCTTGCCAACATCACCAAGAATCCACTATCCGCTTTTCGCCCAAAGAGAGCAAGGGGTTCAATGTCTGAAAAAGCAAGCCGCGCATGTTCCAGGCTTTCATGGGTGTTCCACAAGGCTGAGACTCCGTCCTGCGGCCGTCGCGCCCATGCCATTGATCCGCCGCTAGTTCCGGTGCCTCGCCGTTCGCTCAAGCTATTCGCAGGGCCGCCTTGGCCGCGTACATCACGACCACGTATATGAGGATGTAGAGGACGAGCCAGGGGGTGAACAGGGCCTTGATGGGCCCGGTGTTTTCGTACGCCTCGAACCAGTCCAGCGGTTTCCAGAAGGTGCCCTCGCCCTGGACCGGATTCGGGTTCCTGTAGCGCACCTGGACTTCCTTGATGGCCGCGTCGTCGGCATCGGCCCGCCACAACTGCACCTGGGGCTCGACCCGCTCCCGCCTGCCCGCCCTGACGACGAGGTCTTCCTTCGGCTCCGGGGCGAAGCCCTCGCCAAGGACGGCATGAACCGTCACGGTCTGCTTGTCCGTCACGCTCAGCGTTATCGGCCATTTCCCGGCCAGGTGCTCGGGCGTCGTCACCGCCCATGATAGCTTCTGATCCGGCATGCCGCCGGCCAGGAAGGCCTCCAGTTCCTCAATGTATGCCTTGCGGCTGCGGTTTACGGTCAGCGCCATGTCCCACGCCATCTCGCCAACGTCGCTTTGCGTGCCTATGAGGGTATCGAGATGTCGCTTCAGCACCGGCTTGGCTCGGAAGATGCGCTGCTCGGGCTCGCTCGACTCCGCCAGTGCCAGCGGCCCGGCGGCCGAGAGCTGGACCGGGCTTTCGCAGTCGCCGTCGATGACGGCCGTCACCTTGACCATGCTTCCGGGCTTGGCGTTCCGCGCGGCGGTATCCACGCGCTGCGGGAGCCACAAAAACGATACGATCATCGGCCCGAGCAGCACGGCCAGCGGAACGAAGGAGGCTTTCATGACGCGCGTTTGGACCGGCGCCGCCAGCGACGTAAGGGCCTTGAACCGGGGCGAATCCTTCGGCAGGGGCTTGGCCTCTTTCTGCAAGGCCGACGCCCGCTTCTTGGCCTCGCGGAGCCGGCGGTTGTCGGTGAGCAGTTTCTGACCGGTCATGGTCAGCAGGCCGAACAGGGCGGCAATCACGCCGACCGTGACCGGCTTTCCCGCGGCTGCGACGATCGGCAGCAGGGCCACGTCGAGAAGCTTGTAGGATAAGTCCTCCAGAGCGCCCGGCCCCAGCAGGAACACCAGGAAGAACAGGCCCCAGAATGCGAGGAAGGCATTTCGAATAGTCGCCCCTCGCCTTTCCGCGGGGCCGACAATCGGGGGCATCCTGTCGGCGGCGATACGCGGGGCGAAGGGCGCCGGCGGTGGGGTCGCGGACCCGGCGGCGGAAGCTCGCAGGACGGTTCCATGCTGTGCGTCGACGGTGACGTCCTCGCCGTCCGCGAGCAGTCGCGTCGCGCCAGGCAGCACGACGGCAGGCACTCCCATCTCCCTGGCCACGACGGCGCCGTGGCTCAGCGTGCCGCCGCGTTCGAGGATCACGCCGCACGCGCCCACGAACAGCGGTGTCCAACTCGGATCCGTACTCGGGCAGACCAGCACGTAGCCCTTGCCCAGCTCGCCCGCCTCCTGGGGCGAAAGGACGATTCGCGCGGGGCCGGAGCAGGTGCCGCCCGAAAGCACGAAAGCGTCCAGCCGGTCGGCGCCCTCGACAGGCATCGCCTCTCCGAGAGAGCCGAGGTCCGCCTCGGTGAGAACGTCCGGCAGGGCCAGCCGCTTCTGGGCCATGCGAAGCTCGCGCCGCTTCTCGATGAGGTGAAGCGGGGCGATACCCGTCGTCAGCGCGTCGTGGAGTTCCTCGATGCTCAGAAGGAATACGCCGTCGCCGATGTCCAAACGCCGGGCGGCGTCCAGGAGCATGTCACGCAGAAGGTCGTACCCCAGCATGAGGTAGTGCTTGGCGTCTTCCCGAAAACGAATGTAGCGTTGAACCATCGCCAGGCGCTGCTCGAACTGGCCGCGAAGGCCTGCCGAAAGCGAGGACTTCAAGGCCTCGGTACGCGCGCGGGCTTTCGCGGTCCGCGCCTTGTGTCGCGCCAGCGGGGCCACTGCGCCTTTCATGTGCTCGGCCATCTTGGCGACCATCGCCGGCGACTCGCGCCAGCGCGGCGTGGCCAGGTCGAACTCCTCCGGCGCCCGGTGCCCGTAGCGGCCCAGCCACGACTCGACGCTGCCGGCGCCCTCGGCGATGTCGTGCAGGCCCTGGTTGCTCGTGACGGTCAGGTCCGGCTCGCCGCCGGCGGAGAGGTGGCTGGCGAGCATGTCGGGGTCCTCATCCCAGAAGTTCTCGTGGATGAAGCACCTCAGGTCCTCGATCGCCATTGCCACAACCAGGCTGGGCAGCAGCGACTCGGCCGCGAAGCGGCCCAACACCTCCCGCTCGCGGCTTTGCCACAATTGGAGCCACTGGGAAGTCGACAATGCGGCAAGGCCCACGGCTTTCTGGTTGCTGACGTAAACCTCGAATTCCGGAATCACATCATCTGTCAATCGCCGGTCGCAGTCGTGTGAGAGCAATCGAAGCTTGCTGTTGACCGCCTTCAATCGACGCGCGATGCGGAGCTTATCCATGAATGAGCCGGACGGCACGGTTGGGGGGCCCTGGGCGGCGTCCGGATTGGACCGCAGCAGGTCGAGGTCGTACGTGTACGGGAATCCCTCAAAGAACATGTCAGGCGCCCGCGAGAGGTCCATATACAGTCGCCCGCCTATCAGTTCGAGAAAGCCATTCTCGCTGACGGCGGCGGACGGCTGGAATCCGACCCGCTTGTACATCTCGCCGAATCCGCCACTGCCGGACATGAATCGGCGGATCACACTCCATGTCAGCGGCGTGGGGTGGGGGAGGGTCTCGCCGATGTTGTGGCGGACCCAGTCGCCCCGGCCTTCGCTTTTGGCGGCGCGAAGCTGGGCGCGAATATCGCTCAGCAGTTGCTCGTATGCCTCGGCGTCTTCAAGAGTCGTGACCGCGCGAGATTGAAGAAGGTACACATTGCCTTGGGCGACGGCCCATTCGATGTCCTGCGGGGATGAGAAATGGCCCATTACCTTCAGGGCGAGCTTCCAGAGGGCGTGTACTTCCTTCGAGTTAAGGCAGCCGGTGTTTCGCTTGTCGGCGGGGACGGGCCTGGCCTCATGGGCGCCCGGCTCGAT
>JAUWQU010000638.1 GCA_030610965.1 Phycisphaerae bacterium | reverse complement strand
GGCTCCGCCTTCGGCTCCGCCGTGGCAAGCCTGGCTACTGACTACGGTTTGTCCCCCGCGCGTGGCGGGTGCTCCGAGCCGCTGGCCGGGCGATGGGTGTTGGAGCGCCGGCCGAGCGCGCAAGAGGGTATTTGGAGGGCGCCAAGAGGTGTTTTGGCGCCCCGGCCGAGCGCGCAAGAGGGGGTTTTGACAGCATTTGCGATAGTGCCAAGGCGTATTTCGATAGTGTGGCGATAGCGCCAGAGCGCGTTTTGGGGGAGAATAGAAGAGAAAGGACGAGGACAAGTACGACGAAGGATGTCGCCTGCTCCCTGCTCCCTAACTACCAACTACTTTTCATACCAGTGATGCGGTGGACGCCGCTTCTTCTCTCGTGTTTCCGCGCTCACAGGTACTTCAGATTGGCGGATCGTGCGGCGGCGGCATCAAGGATAATCTTGAAGTTGCCCTTGGCGGGGTTGACGCGGCTGACGGGCAGGTCGGCACGGGCCTCGGGGTCGTTATCGAGCAGTTTGGCGACGGCGTCGGCCTTGTCGGAGCCCGTGACGAAGAGGATGACGTTTCGGGCGGCGTTGATCAGCGGGAAGGTGATGGTCATGCGGTTTCGCCCCAGCACGGGCACGTGGTACGCGGCCACGAGCTTTTCGGTTTCGCTGACGGCCTCGGTGTTGGGGAAGATGCTGGCGGTGTGTCCGTCGCCGCCCATGCCCAGCAGGATAAGGTCGAATCGAGGGATTCCCTGGTCTCCGGACGGCACGGCCTTTCTGATGGCCTTTTCGTACTCGGCGGCGGCGCCCTGGATGTCCTCCGAGTCGGCGGGCATGGGGTGGATGTGCATAAGCTCGATAGGCACGTGGTCGAGCAGCGTCCGCTGTGCCATGTGATAGTTGCTGGCGACGTGGTCCTGCGGCACGTCGCGTTCGTCGCCGAAGAAGACCTCGACGTTCTGCCAGGGCACGTCGCCGCTGCAGCCGTCGCTGGCGAGGCGCAGGTAGAGCCCGTGCGGCGTGGTCCCGCCGACAAGGCCCAGGTAGCAGATGCCGTGCCGACCGACCGCCTCCGAGACGATCGCCTTGACGAACTTGCTGGCCAGGCCGGTGGCCTGCTCGACCGACGGCTCGACGTAAACTTCTTTCGACTGCTCCGCCATGGCTTCGTCCCTTTCTGACTCAATGCCCGCGAGTGTTCAGTAAGTATATCGAACGTAGCCGCGGGCGACTTGGGCGGCATTCGACAAAACCCCGCCGAGCGCCCCAATGGCCAGCCCGGCCGGAATCTTCGAGCCGACAAAATGATACATCCCCAGCCGCCAGGCAAGAAGCCTTTACCGGACGAATCCCGGACCAGGCGGGCCGCGACGGACCTCAATGTTTTGCCAAGTATCCATTTGCCCGAGCCGACAGGCTGGGATATACTAAGCTGAGATACGAAGTATTGGCGGCGTGTCGGGGGAAGCAGACCCGAGGGTCATTCCCCACGATTTCTCATTTTCTAGGCTTTCTTGAATGCCGGCCGCGACGGGTGCGACCGGGGGAGCGTAGCACATGTACACTCGAACGAAGCTTGGGGCAAGTTGGGGCTTGGCAGTGTCGGCCGCGATGGGCGTCTGGTTGTTTGTCCTGCCCGGGTTCGCGCTTGCCCAGATTCGGCTGGACACCACGGGCACAACGACGACGGGCAATCGTTACTACAAGGTGGAGCAGGCCGCGCCGGCCAATACCGGCCTGGCCAAGCTCATATGCGCCACGCCTTACGGCGAGAAGGGCTACGACGCCATCCGTTGCGTGCGCATCCTGCGGGACCGCACCATCCTGGTGGCGGGCAATCGGCAGATGCCCGAAGACCGGGGGATGAGGTTCATGATGGGCGGCACCATCATTGTGTCGGGCGGTGGCATGTCCGACGGGCAGACCGACCGGGGCACGGGTTTCCTGATGCGGCTGACGGTGACCGACGACAGTTCCGTCACGGCCGGGCCGCGGGTGGACCTGCCCGGCTCGCTGGACTCGCTCAAGCTCGACAATACGGGGCGTATCTGCGTGCAGTTGGACGGCTCGGCCGTGTACATGATCGAGCCGGGCGCGCCCGAGCCGATCAAGCACTGCGTGCGGGAGGGCATCCGCGACTTCTGCACGGACTCCAACGGCGAGCTCGTGCTGCTGACGAAGGATGAGGTCATTCGCTACGACGCCTCGTGGCGTAACGAGATGTGGAAGGTCAAGATTCCCTGCCACGGCGTCAATCAGCGGAGCTATTTGGCTGTGTGCGGCAAGACAGGCGTGGCGGTCGTCGTCGGCAGCGGCAAGGCCCACAATGGCCAGTCCAACTGGCGCGGGCCATACGCCCAGGGCTTCGACCGCGAGGGCAAGAACATCTGGACTCTCTGGGACTTCGACCCCAGGGGCCAGTTGAGCAAGAAGGACGGCGGCAGTGGACTGACGGCCGAGGCCTGGGGACGGGCGGTCCGCATGGGCCGCGACGGTAAGGTCTACATTCAGATGCACACGACTAACAACAAGACCGTGCTGCTGCAGGACCCCGCGGACGTGTCCAAGGCGATCGACCCCGCCATTTTCGCCGGAGCGTTCGAGTCCAAGCCCGGCAAGTCCTACTCGTCGTCCCGCCAGGCCGCGGTCGCCAGCGTGCTGTTCCGGGCCGACCCGTTCAAGGGCGTCATCGAGCACGGCACGTGGATGAACGCCTGGCTGACGCCCGACAAGAAGGCTAAGCCCCTGGAAATGAGGGACGTAACCACCGACGAGCAGGGGCGGACGTACGTCGTGGGCTGGTCGGAGTCCGGATGCCCGGTGAAGGACCCCTGGTACTACGACGAATCCACCTACCGCGGGCACGGGTTTCTGGGCATCTTCGACAAGGATCTCCAGATGCTCCAGTGCGGCTACTTCCAGCAGACCACGCTGGCCAGCGTGGACGCCGCCTACGGATACGTGGTGATCGGCGGGCGGCTGTTGAGCGGCTCGTCCAGTAAGGGCCTCAATCTCAAGGCCCACAACCCGATCCAGAAGAAGCTGAGTGACAACGCGTCCGAGGCGTACTTTGCGATCTTCTCCACGGGCGACCACGGTCAGCCAGAGGCCCTCGCCCCGCTCGCCGGGGCCGCCGCGGTGGCCACGGCCGATCCGGTGACGCCGCCGGTTCCGGTCAAGACAACCCCGGCAGAACAGGCCGCCATCGAACTTCAGATCGCACAGGACCTGCTCGATGCCTCCAAGTTCGCCGAGGGGATGGCCAAGCTCGAT
>JAUWQU010000387.1 GCA_030610965.1 Phycisphaerae bacterium | reverse complement strand
GTGCATGATAATCGGGATGCCGGCGTCGTTGTAAGGCTGCCACGCACGCTTGATTCGCGGCAGGATGAACTCATGGAACATCTTCTTGGAAAACAGCGTGCCGGCCTGCGTGCCCAGGTCATCGCCGTGATGGGCGACCTTGAAGCCCATCTCGACGACGTTCTCGGCAAATCGCACCTTGTAGTCGGTTATCTTGTCGAGCAACTCGTGTATCACCATGGGCTTTTCCACCATGGCCGTCATGAACTCCAGAAAGCCCATAAGGCAATAGGCGCGCTCGTATATGCCGCAGTACGCGGTCGGGACTACCAGGAACCGGCCCGAAAGCTCGCGAAGGTCTCGCCGCATATCGTCCAAGAGCCCCGGCCTGGACATGTCCGGCGTGCGGTACGCGGCGACGGCCTGCTCGACGTCCATGAACAGCGCATCGCGGTTGACGTCGGGCGGCATGTGCGAGGCGATCTCCTCGTCGGCCTGGTTGCTAAGCGGGTGGAACGCGGCGAAGAAGCCGTCCGAGTCGACCTTGACGCCCATGCCCCACGCGTCATAGACGCACTTACGGCCCCAGTGGGCGCCGCAGAAGCCCATCGACTCAAGCCGGGCCATCTCGTCGCGGTCGTTGCGGTAGAACAGCGGGTTGTCGTGCCTCGACAGGGCCAGGTGCAGATGGTTCTGGAGGTAGCCGTCCAGTTCCTCGGCCGAGGCGAGCCCGAGCGCCTCGCTGATGGCCACGTCGCGGGTTCGGTCGGAGAAGGTGATCTGGCTGGGCAGGTAGTCCACGTCCTGCCCGCGAATCACTCGCAGGACCCGCTCTTCGTTGGTCATTGTCATCCGTGTGTCTCCCGCTTGGATTAGGTCCAGGACGCCTATGTGAATGATCCTACCATGGCGTTGCATCTGCCGCCAGCGCCTGCATCACTCAAGCGAACCCGCCTCGCGCCGCCAGGTGCGGAGGTATTCTCTTGCTTTCCGCCAGTGACGTACGTGTCGTACAGGCCTGCGAGAAGGGCTTCGGCGCGAGCCTTCACGTCCCAGCCGTCGATGAGGCGTCTCACGATGCCGCAGCCGTTGGCAAGAACCGAGGTAGGCAAATGAACACCAGGGTTCTCGTTCCAGGAGTGTGGGCCATGACATTATTCGCATCCGCCGCGCTGGGCGGGGTAAACCCGCGGGAACAGGCCCTTGCCAGAGGCTGGGCCCGCGAGGCCTTCTCCTTCCGGTACGGCGAGAAGAGCTCCCGCGATCTGCTTAAGGACTGGAAACACGAGGTCCGCCCGGCCCAACGCCTGAACGGCAAGCAAACGCAGGTGACCCGCTGGGCCGATCCGGCGACCGGCCTGACGGTCGACTGCGAACTGACGTTGTTCGACGACTTTCCGGCAGCCGAGTGGGTGCTGCGATTCACCAACCGCGGCTCGACCGACACGCCGATCCTGGCCGACATCCTCCCGCTTGACCTGCAGATGGCCGCACCGGGCGAGGTCATCTTCAGGCGTTCGCACGGCAGCACGTCCGGGGCCACGGATTTCATGCCGCAGGACGGGCCGGTGAGGCCCAAGTCGGAGATCAAGCTCGCCCCCATAGGCGGGCGAAGCTCCAGCGGCGTGCTGCCGTTTTTCAACCTGCAGTGGCGAGGCGGCGGCGTGGCGATGGCCATCGGCTGGTCGGGGCAGTGGGCGCTGCGACTGCAGCGCGGGGCCGGGAAGGGCCTGACGCTCCAGGCCGGCCAGCAGGCCACGCACATGAAGCTCCATCCCGGCGAGAGCATCCGCACCCCGCGGATCCTGCTGATCGGCTGGCAGGGGGACGACCGGTTCCGCGGCAACAATCTGCTCCGCAGGCTGATGCTGGCGCACTACGTGCCGCGGATCGATGGCAGGGTGGCTTCGCCGCCGATATCCGCCAACACGTGGTTCACCTTCCGTGCGGGCAACGACGTGACCGAGACCAACCAACTGCAGGCCATCGCGGCCCTGGCCCCACTGGGGGTGGAGGTCTTCTGGCTGGACGCCGGCTGGTTCGAGGGCGGCTGGCCTTCCGGCGTGGGCAGTTGGGTGCCGAAGAAGCCCGCCTTCCCAAACGGCCTGTCCCCACTGGGCGAGGCCGCCCACAAGGCCGGAATGAAGTTCATGGTGTGGTTCGAGCCGGAGCGGGTCCACCCCGCCAGCCGAATCGGCAAGGAGCACCCCGAGTTCGTCCTCCGCGTCGGCGACGGCGACGGGCTGTTTGACCTCGGCGACCCCAAAGCCCGCGCCTGGCTGACCGACCTGCTCAGCGCGGCCATCAAGGAAGGGCACATCGACATCTGGCGATGCGACTTCAATATCAACCCGCTGCCCTTCTGGCGGAAGGCCGACGCCCCCGACCGAGTGGGCATCGCCGAGATTCGCTACGTCGAAGGCCTGTACACGATGTGGGACGAACTGCGACGCCGCCATCCGGGCCTGCTGATCGACAACTGCGCCAGCGGCGGTCGGCGGATCGACCTGGAGACGTGCAGCCGCAGCTATCCCCTGTGGCGAAGCGACACGCAATGTTGCGGCCGGGCTGTGCCTGTCTGGGACCAGGTCCAGACCGCCGGGCTGAGCCTGTACGTTCCGCTGCACGCCGCCGGCCTGTGGGGCTTCGACCCCTACACGTACCGCAGCGTCGCGATTGGCGGCGCCTGCCTTTGCCCCGACCCGACAACCAAGGGCTTTCCCGCTGACGCCGCCCGCGCCGCCATCAGCGAGATGAAGCAACTCCGCCGGCTGTACCTGGGCGACTACTATCCGCTGACCGATATCAACCTCGACGAGCGGCACTGGATCGCATGGCAATTCGACCGACCGGACCTGAACGAGGGCCTGGCCGTCTTCTTCCGCCGACCCGCGAGCCCGTACACATCGCTGAGCGTCTCGCTGGAGGGCCTGGATCCCAAGGCCACATACGAGATTGACTTCGTGGATACCGGCAAGAAAGCCAGGCTCACCGGCGAGCAGCTCACGGCCTGGCGGGTGACCATCGAAAAGGCCCCGGCCAGCCAACTGATAACGTACCGCAAGCTGCCGGGAAAATGACGATCCAGGCGGCAAGCGCCAGGCGGCAAAGAGTTGCCAAATCGGGCGATTCCCATTAGAATTACTGTATTGGAGCAGCGGCAACTTGCGCCGCCCTCGTTGCCGCGTAATCGCCAGGAGACGAAGTGCAATGGTTTCACATTGTAGAGGCACGTCGGCTTCGAGAGTTCACCGGTGCGGCCTTGGCTTTGCTATCGCGGCCTTTCTTGTAGCGGCCCTGACAGCGAGCCTTGCGATTCCCGCGTTGGCGGCCCCGGCGAAGAACGATCCCGAGGCCCGCAAGGCAAAGGCGAAGGAGCGTGCGAAGGAACGGGCTGAGGCCAGAGCCAAGGCCAAAGGAAAGCGCAAGCAGGCCACGACTCGCCCCGCCGAGGCCGCCACCAAACCGGTCGACCCGGCAGTCGCGGCCAAGCGGGCCATGCGAGTGAAGCTGGCGACGGATTACCTGACCGACTGGTACGCAAAGCAGTTGGACAGCACGGACTGGATGGCCCGCGCGATAGCTATGATAAGCATATCGCGCATGCCCACGGCCGACGCCACGGCCTCTATCATCAAGCGGCTGGAGATCGAGAAGCACCCGGTCTGTCGGCTGGTGGCATGGCAGGCTGCGCTGGCGCGGGCGGGCGTGCTCTCGGACGAACAGCACGCGGCGTGGCTGGCCGCGACGAGGCTGATGATCCGGGCCAACCTGTTCCACGGCGATCTTCGCATCGGCCTGCTCGAGATGCTCGGATCGATCCCGGCCGACGTGGGCACGCGAGCCTATTTCCGAGGCCTCATGGCCCGCACCAGCAGCCTGGATTCGTCCGACGTGCCGACGCTGATCGCCATGGGCCGGTGCCTGCGAAGCTGGGGCGACGCCGAGATAGTCGAGATGCTCATAAAGTCCTTGTCCCACCCGAGCACCGTTGTTCGGGCCGAGCTGGTGCTCCAGGCCGCGGGCGTGGGCGCCGAGTGGAACCGCACGCCGTCGGCCCGGCGGGAATACCACAAGTGGTGGCTCAAGAGCAAAGGCGACTTCACCGCCTCCAGGCCCCAGCCGGGCCAATGGAAGAAACTCAAGCCGCAGTACCTCCCCCGGCCGATCGACCTGGCGACATTCGACGTGCTGAACATGAAGTGGCGCCGCGAGATGGAACTCGATCGCCTCCAGTTGAGGTCGTTCGCCTTCGCGATAGCGTTGGACTGCAGCCGGTCGATGGGGGGCGAACTCGCCCGCATCAAGCGGGACATGCGCGTGATGTTCTCCGCCTTCAGGCAGATCGCCCGCGAGGTCGGCGTCGGCATGACGCTCTTCGCGCCCGGCGGGGAACTGCGCCACTATCCGCTGACCGACAGTCAGAGCAAGCTGATGGCTCGCGTCAACGCGATGGAGATTTTCGGCCCCGCCGGCGAGGAGGAATGGGCCGGGGCGATCGACAAGGCCATTAACGTCAACCGCTGGCCTCGGCTCGGCAAGGACAGCCGCCGCGCTATCGTAATCATCAGCGACGAGCCTATCACCACAAATCAGTTTTCGCGGGCAATGCCGATGGCCAAGGCCGGGGCGAAAGAGGGCTTCCGCCTGTACGGTATCATGGTCCACTCGCTTACCAACGCGCCGAACAATCCGCTGTCTCAGCCGCTGGACCGCACCACCGGCGGCAGCCTTTACGACCCCAACAACCCCCGCAACCGGCCGCACGGCGCCAAAGCCCACAAGGGCGGCGCGGCCAAGCCGGCCAAGGCCACGCCGCCCAAGGCAACGGGCGGCTGGGGGTACTATGCCCAGTGGGCCGAGGCAACGGGGGGCCGGGCCATAGATGTG
>JAUWQU010000459.1 GCA_030610965.1 Phycisphaerae bacterium | reverse complement strand
GTCGAGTGTGATCGCGGCCTTTCTCAGGCCCGCCAGGCCGGACGCGCCTACCCAGGTAAGCTCGTCGCCGGCGAAGAACCCGCTGTGGTGGCAATACGCTCGCCCGCCGCTTGCCTTGACCCCAATCGCCGGGGAGGGCCCGCCGACTATCGGGAACTCGAACCAGCAGGTTTGGCCGGTGTGGTGGTCGCCGGGCGCGCCGAAGTTCACGCCGATCCGCGTGACGGGACCGGCCGGCTTGTCTTTGCCGAGCTTCAGAAACGTCCACTGCTCGACGTCCGGCATGTGGACCATAGCCAGCGACGTCTGGTTTTGATACGAGCACGAGCACGTGCGGGTGTAGTCCGGGGCGCTGAGCACGCCGTCGGCCGGGATCAGGTTCGACGTGCATCCGCTTTTGAATCCGCCGAGGTTGCCCGTGCCCGGGCCGGTCGTGAGGTCCACGTATCCCGCGGCGCCGCTGCGGAACGTGATAAGATTCTCGCTCGCTATCGCGGTATTGCAGCCGTAGGTGCGGCTGTACCGCCAGTCCACCGGCTTGCCGGTAAGCGGGTCCGGCCAGGTCCGGCGTTTGCCGGTCATCAGGTCGATGGCGAATCCGTTGGCGTAGGAACCGCAGTTGGTGATGATCGTATCGCGCCTCAGCATGCACGGGCCGTTGTAGCCAAGCTCCAGATCCTTCCAGACCACCTTGCCGTCCGCGGCACGGTAGACGGCCAGGCCCTTTTTGGCCTCGTCGGCGGCGCGGTCGGCCGAGGCGCTGCCGGCCTGGAGCAGCACGTCGTGGGGGGCCGAGTACCCCAGCCAAGTGCCGAAGACGTCCTTGTCGGTCTGCCAGAGCACCTTGCCCGTGGCGGCGTCGAGGGCGTAGAGCGTCGAGGATTTGTCGTCCACCTTTTCTCCGCGGCGCTTGGCGGCGTCGCGCTTGGCGTCGCTGACTCCGTCGATGCAGAAGACCTTGCCCTTGCCCGCGACGATGGTGTTGTGGCGGAAGACCTGCCCGGCTCGCCGCTGCCACAAGAGCCGGCCGCTCTGGCGGTTCATCACCAGCAGCGTCTGGCTGGACGAGGCGTAGTCGAGCGCCTTGCCGTCGTCCAACGGCGCCACGGCCGCGATCAGGTAGTCGTCGCAGACCGTGATGAAGCCCCATCGCGCCTCGGCTCCAAGAGTGGCGGGCAGCTTGAACTCGCGGATGGTCCTGCCTGTCGCCGGGTCGAGCTTCATGCACGCATTCGGCGTAATCACATACACGCCGTCGGCCATCGATACGTAGTTGCTGCCGATTTCGTTGGCGCCTGGCTGGTGGTTCGTGTGGTCGTAGAACTTGCCGATGTCCTTGATCTCGCGGTCCCAGAGGAGCTTTCCGGTATAGACGTCCACTGCCCTAAGCAGGTCGCGCCCCTCGATGAAGAGCCTGCCGCCGATTACCTGCGGCGTCGGCCCGTGGCCGTGGCGAGGCAGGATCTTATCGTTCGGCGGCCCGCCGAACCACAGCACCCCCAGCGGCGCCTTGGCAAGACGATCGGCGCCGACAACGGAGTTGCCCGCATCGGCGTACTGGTGCGTCCAGGGGCCCGAGCCGGGCAGCGGGCCCTGGCGCTTGAGCATAAGCCAACCGTCCTTGACGGCGACCTCGGCGCCGGGCAACTTCAGCGTATCGACCAGCCGCTTGACTTTGTCTGCGCGTGTGCCGCTCATGCGGAAGCAGGCCGTCCCGCCGTAGGGGCGCAGCACGCGATACGTCTCGCGCAGAAGCGACTCGGCCGCGTCGTCGCCGGCGGAGAACGCGTCGGGTGCGACTATCAGGCTGGCGGCATACGGCGGAAGTTTCGACCCATGCAGGTCGGTTGGCAGCGCCGAGACGCGCCGGCCGTAACGCTCACCAAGGTGCGTGCGAAGGCCCGCGATCTTATCGGCGTCGGCATCCAGCACGATGATGTCGAGGTCCGAGCAGGCCGCAAGATTGTCCACCAATCCGAGGTCCGCGCCGAGCACGACGGCATAGCCGCTGGTCGCGCCCGATAGCGTCACCACGTCCCTGCCCGCCCCGGCCGAGGGCTTTGGGGCGGCGGGGGACTTTTCGGGCGTGTAGCGTTTCGGCTGGGTTTGCGCCCGCCCGGCGAAGCAGTAGATCCGGCCGTCGAACGTGACGACGAAGAGCCTTCCGTCGGCGGCGAGCATTGTCGATGCCTTGCCGTCGATGGCCGCCTGCCAGGCGAACTTCGATGGCTCGGCCAGGTCGATTGCGACCACCGCGCCATCGATAGAGGCGTACAGCGCGTTGCCCGCTCGCATGAACAGCCTGCGCGGCGTTCGGGGCAGTTTGTGCGACCACAGCACCGGTGAGGCCGGCTTCTTGCTCTTCTGGCCGCGCCTGTCGACGAACTCGACCTCCCGCAGCTTCATGCTTCCGGCGAAGAGCTTGCCGCCGTCCAGGCCGTAAAACTCGCCCCGGCCGTAAACGCTTGCCCTCACGACGGTCGCCAGCGACCCGTCGGTGATGTTGTGCATCTGGTTGGAGTTGAAGTAGAACCCCTCGGCCGCGGCCACGTCGTAGCCGCCCGAGTTCTTGCCGACCTCCCGGCTGGCCATGTGGAAGTATTTGTAGTCGCCGGTCTTCGCGTGGAACGCGGCGGGGACGGTGCGTCCACCGGAGACCAGCAGCGTATCGCCATCGGCGGCCAGGTAGCCTTGCGGCGCGACTCCCGCGAACGAGGGGCTGTAATGCTGCTGCACCGTCCACGTGCTTCCGCTGGCGCTGTTGCACCATCGCAGATCGCGGGTTTCGGGGTCGATCGCGTAGATGAACGTGCCCATGAACGGCCAGATGCCAGCGGCGAAGTAGAGCGTGCCGTCGTGGATGACGGGTCCGCCCCGCGCCGGCCACATGCTGACGAGCCGACCGTTGCCGATGACCTTGCGGTCGTCGGGTCCGCCGCGCAGCTTCCACACGAGCTTTCCGGTGGCCGCGTCGAGGCAGTAGAGATGCCCGTCGTCGCTGACGGCCCAGACGTTGCCCTTGCATGCGACGGGCGCGAATCGCACCGGGCCGTCGGTGTGGAATTTCCACGCGAGTTCGCCCGTGGCGGCGTCGTAGGCGGTGACGGAATCGTCATTCATGGACCCGACGATGAGCAGACCGCCTACGGCAACGGGTTCGTAGGAGGCGTCGAACAGCAACTTTTCCTGGCTGGCAGGCCAGGCGGAACGTGGCGCGGGCAGCTCGCGCACCCACTGAAGGTGGAGTTTGCCCGGGAGCACCTCAGGTGAGCAGGCCGTCCTGCCGGCGTCGTAGCGCCACTGAGGCCAGTCACCGGCGAGACCAACGGCGGAGCAAGAGAGAACGCAAAGGAACGAGACGAGCAATGCTCGCAGCGGGCACTTACACATCAGCGGCTACTCCTCGAGGACGGCGGTGGTCAGGGTCCATTATTTTTTTCGGCGCTTACGGCCCTTGTTGGGGCCGTAGTTCGGGTTTGGGGTTGGCATGGCGGCGTTGACGGACTTTCGCCAGTCGTCGAGCTTCTTTCGCAGCTCGGCCGCCTTTTCCGGCATTTTGGCGGCCAGGTTCTTCTTTTCGCCGATGTCTTTTGCGAGGTCGTAGAGCTCGACGTGGTCGTCCTCATAGAACTCGATGAGCTTCAAGTCGCCCACGCGGACGGCGCCTCCGGGGCTGCCTCCCTGGTTGCCGTAGTGCGGATAATGCCAGAACAGCTCTCGCGGCTGAAGCTTGGCGTCCGGCTTCTTCAGAAGCGCCGCCAGGCTCATGCCGTCGCAGTGCTGCTTGGGCCTGGCAGGCAGCTGGGCCATTTCGAGCATGGTCGGGTAGAAGTCGGTGCTGGTGACCGGCTCGTGGCAGACGCTGCCTCGTTTGGTCGTGCCAGGCCAGCGCACGATCATCGGCTCGCGGATGCCGCCCTCGTAGAGCCAGCCCTTGCCCGCGCGGAGCGGCAGGTTGCTGGTGGGATGGCCCTCGGATGTGCTCAGCCCGCCGTTATCGGACATGAAGATGACGATGGTGTTGTCGGCGAGTTTTCCGGCTTCGCCGCGACTGCTACTATTGGGCACGGCGAAGCGCAGCGGAGACGGCAGCCTGTCGAGGGTGGCGAGCACCTTGCCGATGGCCTGGTCCATGGCCTCGACCATGCCGGCGTAGACGGCATGGCTTTGGACGAGTCGGACCTTGCGCTGGCCTTGCTCGCCCCAGGCGTCCTGGAGGTTTCGTTCGGTGCGGCGCTGCTCGTACTTCTTCTTGAGGTCCTCCCGCGCCATCAGCGGCGTGTGGACGGAGTAGAACGAAAGGTACGTCAGGAACGGCTCGTCCTTGTGGGCCTCGATGAACTTGACGGTCTCTATGGCCAGGCGGTCGGGCAGGTGCTCGCCGGGCGGGCCGTCGG
>JAUWQU010000011.1 GCA_030610965.1 Phycisphaerae bacterium | reverse complement strand
CTGAGGCACAGAAACTCAGAGGGTAAAAGGCAAAGATAAGAAGAAACGGATTACCACTGAGGCACAAAGACTCAGAGGGTAATAGAAGCGGCGGAAGAAACAGATTCCCGGAAAGACACAGAGAGAGATGGAACAGCACGGACAAACACGAGAAGCAGGCTTCAGTTGTTATCCGTTTCTTCTGGGCCTCTGCGCCTCTGCGCCTCTGCGCCTCTGCGGTAAGCCTTTTGTTCCTTCTTCTTCAACAAGGAAATTGCGATGCTTCGCGGCATAGTGGAAGGCACGGCGACGGCGACGATTCGGCATCCTTCGATGAAGGGCTGGAAGCTTCTGATAGTCCAGCCGATCGACATAGACCGCCGGCCCGACGGCGACCTGGTGCTGGCCATAGACATGCTCGGGGCCGGCCACGGTAGCGAAGTCGTGATAAGCAACGACGGCAAGAGTACGCGTGAGATGGTCGGCGACAACAACTCGCCGATCAGATGGGCCGTGACCGGCCTGGTCGATTGAGGGCCAATGGCGTGACGGACGAAGTGATAAACCAGATTGTGCAGCAAGTCCTGGCCGCGATGCAGACGCGGGGCCTGGCCGTGGATGTGGCATCTCGCCAGGCCAAGGTCGAGGCGCCGCCCGCGCCGCCGGCTCGCGCCCAGACGCCCCAGGCCTTGCCGTCTGCCCAGCCGGCGGTTCAGGCCGACAAGGCCAGCACCACCAGTACGCCGCGAAAGGTCTTCATAACGGCCGAGATGCTCCAAAGAAGGCTGGCAACCGACGACGGGCAGGGCCGAAGCGTCGAGCTGGCGCACAACGAATTCCTGACCCCGGCCGCGATTGACCTGGCAGCCCAGCGACGCCTGACCATACGCAAACAGCCCAGACAACTGGCCTGTCCGGAGGAGGCAAAGGACCTGCCGGCCGCCGCTGAAAGCCCCGTCCCGGCCGCCGCGCGAAGCGCCTCCAAGGGTAGAACTCTGGGGCTCGTCGTCAGCAAGCCGAACGAGCTTGTCCGCGGCGTGCTGGACGGCCTGGAACGAGACGAGATACTCGCCGTCGACTTCAACCGGACCGACTGCTGGATCGTCAACACGCAGATGCTGTGCGAGGCGATCGTTTCCGGCACGTTGGCCGGCGGCGTGGTGATGGCCCCGCTGGCCGCCGACGCGGTCATCCTCGCCAACAAGGTCCGCGGAATCCGGGCAGTCCAGGGCGTCCGGCCGGATGGCCTGGCCGCGGCGATGGCCCGGCTGGCGCCCAACGTGCTCGCGCTGGAACACTCGTCCAGCACCTTCCACGAGATCCGCACGATGCTTCGATTGTTCGCCGCCGGGAGCGCCTCGGCAGGGGCCGCCGACGCCGTCATGGACGCCATCGAGAAACTGGAAAGGGCCTGAAGCCGTGTTATCTATTATTCGACGAATCGGGTGCCATGCTTCCAGCTTTGGGGAAGCATGCCGGCGCAGAGCATGCTTCCTGAGACGGAAGCATGGCACCAATCACATGACGTGTAACGGAGCACTAGCGTGCGAATAGCCAAGGTTGTGGGCAAGGTGACGCTCGTGAGGCAACTCGAGGAGTTGCCGGCCGGGACGTACCTGCTCGTGCGCCCGATGAACCGCGGCTCGCTGGTGGGCCTCAACGATGGCAGCGATGAGTCGCACGTCGTTTATGACAGCCTCGCGGCCCGCGAGGACGACCTTATCGGCATGGTGGAGGGCAGGGAGGCCGCCGCGCCGTTTTGGCCAGGGAAGGTTCCCTTCAACGCCTACAACGCATGCATTCTGGAGCAGGTGAACTTCCAGCCAGTGCTGGAAATGCCCAGGTAGCACACGGAGCGAACGATGGTAAACGAATTCGAAACCAAGAAGATGATCTGCGAGCTTGGCCGGCGGATGTACAACAAGGGCTACGTCGCGGCCAACGACGGCAACATCTCGTATCGCATGGGCAATGGGCGTTTCCTATGCACGCCGACGGGCGTCTCGAAGGGCTTCCTCAAGCCCGACGACATCGCCACGGTCGATGACACCGGCAAGCAGATCGGTGGCGGCAAGCCGCGGACCAGCGAGATCCTGCTGCACCTGGAGATATTCCACGAGCTGCCGGACATCGACGCGGTCGCCCACGCCCACCCGCCGCATGCCACCGCCTTCGCGATCGCCGGCGTCGACGTGCCGAGCTGCATCCTTCCAGAGGTGGAGATCCTCATCGGGCGCGTGCCGATCGCCGAGTACGACACGCCCGGCGGTAAGGATTTCGCCGAGACGATCCTTCCGCACCTTCGCCGCAAGTGCAACACCATCCTGCTGGCCAATCACGGCGCGGTCGCCTGCGACAAGGATCTCGAACACGCCTACTTCCACCTCGAGACGCTGGACATGTACTGCCAAATCCTCCTTCTGGCCAAGCAGATCGGCAAGGTCCAGCAGATATCCGAGCCGAAGGTCCGCGAGTTGCTGGACCTCAAGAAGAGAATCGGCATCCCGGATGAGAGGTTCGACTGCCAAGGCGAACGGTGCGTGATGGGCGGCGGCGACGAGTTCCTCAAGGGTTTCAGCATGCAGCCGATCCCGCAGCACCAGACCAGCGCCGACGGGCACGGCCGCGGCTCGGGCATCGCCGATCTGCCCAGCCAGCAGGGCCAGCCCCAGCCGCAAGGAGAAAGCCTGCCTCGCTTCCCCGCCGTCGTGGCCGGACGAACGATACCGGGCGGCGACTACCTCGGCGCCTCCAGCACCACCGCCCGCAAGCGGGCCGCCGAAGACGAGACCGAACGCCTCGTCCAGATCATCACCGAAAAGATCATCCAAATGAGCGCCGGTTGACCGGAGAAGAAGGGAGTGGGTAGTAGGTAGTAGGTAGTAGGAAAAGGCAGGGAGTAGTTAGTAGGAAGACGAAGCCCGGGGACCTGTCCACCGAAGCCTTGGCGAAGGCGGATAGCAATCCCTGGGAGCTTGTCGCCGCGAAAACCCACGGCATCTCGGGATGCAATGCGAGATCCATCAGATGGCGAATAACGGAGCACATGGAAGATCGATGGGCGCCGCGGCCGCGATTGGCCTGTTGCTCGCCGCCTGCGGCGGATGCGTGCAGCACGCGAGCCCCGAGGCGATGAAGCTGCTGGCTGAGGGGCAAGACGCCTACGAGCGATCCGACGACCAAGCCGCCATCGCCAAGACAAGCGAGTTCCTCGCCCACAGCGCCCAGACCGCCGAGGCGGACGCGGCTTACTACCTTCGCGGCCTGGCTTACTACCGCACGAAGGACCTGCCCGCGGCGAGGGAGGACCTCAAGCGTTCGGCCGCTCGGGCCAGGGGCAAGGACCTTCGCCTGAAGGTGCTCAAGGCCCTGGGCGACCTGGCCTACGACACCGGCGACCTGGACTGGGCCGAGACGCTCTATCGAGGGGCTCTGGACGAGATGAACCTCAAGGCCCCGCCGGCCGACGAGGTCCGCTATCGCCTCGGCTGCGCCTTGCAGCGGAAGGGCAATTGGTGGGGCGCCGACTCCCAGTTCGACCGGCTGCGGCACGACTTTCCCGACTCGCCGGCCGCCCGCCTGGCCGAGCGGAGAATCCGGTGCCACGCGTGGTCGTTCCAGATAGCGGCCTTCGACCGCAAGGACCTCGCCGATTCCGAATCGGCCCGGCTGGCGAAGGTCGGCCTGGCCACCACCGTCCGCCACGCCGTCGTCGAGGGCAAGCTCCGCTTCCTGGTCCAGGCCGGCCGGTATGACACATACGCCGCCGCCGGCGCCGACGCCCCCAAAATCCGCAACGCCGCCCCCAACGCCCAACTCGTACCCACGCGTTGAACGAGCCCTGAATCCGACATCTGAAACTTGAAGTGCTCAGTGGCTCAGCCCAAGCAACGGCGCCAACCGCTCCCTCAACGTGTTAACGACCTCCTCCAGGGTCAGATCGCCGGGCAATCCGGAGCGGTTGAGGAATCCCTTCCACTGGCTCTGCTTGGCAGGTCAGAAGTAGATTGTAATCCTCGCCGGTCTGGCGGCTGCGGTTGAGCAGTCGCTGGCGGACAGACCTGCCGGCCGGGGTGTCCTGTGGACTCACACGGTGGCCTCCATGTAGGGCCGGATCACGGTCGTCACACGGCAAACCTTCGCATACCGCCAGAGTTCGTCGCGGGTGAACCGGCGATCTCGGAGCCCTTCTCGCAGGGCCTCGATCGCCACATCAAGGCCAATCTTGTTGCGATATTTGAAGCAGTCCGCGACCGTTTTGGCCACGTTGTAGATGCGAACGGATATACCTTCAAGAATGTGCTCTTGCACACCTTGGGTCATGGCCGGGCCGGAGAAGCGGACAAAGCGAATCAGAGGGCTTTGCAGGCGGGGCTTTCGGGCGCGTCGATCTATGGCGAGCCAGACCTCGAACGGGCTCTGCGTGCCAACCTCATGGAATCGCAGGGCCGACAGCAGGCAGACCACTCCGCGAGGAACCAGCTTGGCTGCCTGGGCAAACGAGTGATTGCTTGTCGGCTCGGCGTCGGCCGGGGCGTAAACACCGCGGGCCACCCGGACGATCAGGCCCTCTACCATGAGGCGACGAAGGTTCTCCGGATGAAAACCTCGCTCCCGCAGATCGCGCAGGCCCACGATGCCGCCGTCACGAATCATCTGGAGCACTTTGTCTTGGTCAGTCTGGCCCATGTGTCATAGTGTCGTCATCTGCGGCCACATGTCAACACTTTCACACACGATTCAACCTCAACTTCCCGTAACCGGTCGCACCCAGGCATTGCCGCCCTTTACGCAACCGCAATGCAAATCAGCCGCAGCCAATGGGCATGACGACGAGATGCTCAAAGGTCAACAGCTTTTCGCGGGCGCTGCTTTATCCGCCATCTTCAAAGGCCGATATAAACCTTGGAGAACTTGGGCTTGTCAGGAAACGATATGACAAACGTGGACGTCGTAAGCCGGTATACCCGCGGGCTTCTGCTCAGGGGGCGGGGCTGTTTCGCCCAGGCCGCCGAGGAGCTTCAAGAGCTTATCCGGCAGGATGATACGATCGGGCTACTGTCCCGGTATCACTACGCGCTGGCACACCGGTCGCTAAGCGGCGAGGCGCTGGCGGCGGGCGACTTCCCGAGCGCCCAGCGCCATCTGCGCGCCGCCATGAGCGCGGTAGGCGCCGATGCCGGGCTCGACGGTTTTCTCGCCGGACTCTACGCCCGAGGCCACAAGCCGGCCGAGTGTCTGCGCGAGACGGAGAAGGCGTCTGCCAAGAAAGCCGGCGAAAACTCACCGGACTACCATCGCAAACTCGCCCAGGCCCAGTGGCAAGCCGGGCGGCGTCAGGAAGCGCAACTGACTCTGAGCCAGGCATTCCGCCGGTTCGGCCCGGTGGGCGTGCTGCACCTTCAGCAGGGGCTTTTCCTGGCCGCCGAGGATAAGTTCGCCGAGGCCCGCAAGAGCCTGGCCCGGGCCGCCGAGGCCCAGTGCGACAACCCGGACGCTTACCGCTATCTCGCCCTGTCGGCGGCGGCGATGGGCGACGCCCCGGCCGCGGCGCGGAGCTTTCAGCGCGCGCTGGACCTTCGGCCGAACGACTTGATGCTGGCCTATCAGCTTTCGCTGGCGGCGAGAGCGGCCGCGACGGCTGGAGTGAAGATCGTCGTCTGCCTGCCGGTCCCGTCGGCCGCGCCGGCACATGGAAGCCTGCACGAACTGGCCAAGCGGATCGCCGACGAGCCGGACCTCGTCGAGGCGCTATGCTCGCTGCCGGAAAACGACCTGGACAACGACCTGTTCTCTCTGCTGGCCGGGGCGGTGGAACTGGCGATCGAGGCCCATCCGCGGCAGGCGGACCTGTACCTGGCCGCGTCGCGAGTGTACGCACGGCTCGGCCAGCAGGACGCGGCACAAGGCCGGGCCGCGATGGCGCTTGAGATCAATCCCGCGCACCTCCGCGCCCGAGTGCATCTGGCGGGGCTGTGCGCCTCGGCCGGCAGGCAGGGCGCGGCCGTGGGGCATTACGAGCAGGCCGTCAGCGACGGCGCCGACTGGCCCGACGTTCACCTCCGGGCCTCCGAGGCGCTGAGTTGCTGCGGACGCCGCGATGATGCGAGACGGCATCTGCAACGAGCGTTGGAGCTCAACGCAGACTACAAGCCGGCCGCGGAAGCGTTGGAGGCACTGGCGGCATGAGGGAGTCAGCAGCGTGAGTCATCTTCTGGAACTTCTCGGCCGAGGGCTCGGCAGCGACCTCGGCGACGTGCTGGATCGGTACTTCTGGTCGCCGACGAACCAGGGCATCGAGCAGCTCGCCGACATCTGCAAGAGCCGTCCGGACCGCCCGGACGGGCACTTGCGGCTCGGGCTGGCGCAGCTCCGCGCCGCCCAGCTCGACGAGGCCGTCAAGCACCTCGCCGAGGCGTGCCGCCTGAAGCCGGACCTTCTGGCGGCCCGGCTGGCGTTGGCGTCGGCATTCGACGAGAAAGGCCAATTCGACAAGGCCCTGGCCCAGCTCCAGACCGCCAACCAAACGCACAGCGGCGCCGGTCCGGTGCTGTTCGCGATAGCTTTTTGTCTGGAGAAGCTCGCCCGCCCGGCCGAGGCCGCGGATTATTACCGAGACTCGTTGAAGACGGACTTCGCGCCGCTGGCGGCGCGGGAGCGTCTGGCGGCCATCGACGTGTTGACAGGCCGGCTCGATGAAGCTATCGAGCAGTACCGCATACTCCGCGACACCGAGCCGCAGGAGCCCGTCTACCGCTCGGCGCTGGCCCACCTGTACTACCGGGCGGGGCGGTACGCCGAAGCGATCGACGAGTTTGAGACGGCCATCGCGATGGAGCCGGAGAATTGGGCTCTGGTCGATGACGAGGTCGAGGCGCTGGCGGCCGACGGGCAGTTCCGCGAGGCCATCGAGCGTCTTCATCGGCTCATCGACGAGCAGGGCCCGCTGGTCGAACTCCACGTCCGCCTGGCAGACCTCTACGGGCGGACCGGCGACGACGACTCGGCCATGCGAAACTACCGTACCGCCCTGCAACTCCAGCCGACCTACCTCGAAGCTGCCGTCAAGGCCGGCACGCAGCACCTCACGCAGGGCCGGTGGGACCAGGCCGCCGAATCATTCCACGAAGCAACGGAGCTGAACGACGGCGTGCTGGCATGTTACGTCGGCCTGGGCGCCGCCCAGGCCGCCATGGGCAACCGGGCCGAAGCGATGAACAGCTTCGACCTGGCCGAGGCGATCGAACCCAACAGCACGCTGCTGCTGGCGGAGATGGCCAAGCTCCAGCTTCGTTCGGCCGTCAGCGAGGAATTCGCCCGCAGCTTCTGCTCAGACGAAGACGTCGCCGCCGAGAGCGCGACCTTCAACGAGGAGCTGCTCGTCCAGCAGATCGAGCGTCACGCCGAGGCCGTGCGAAGCGCCCCGCAACACGCCGACGTTCGCTACCGTTACGGCGTGCTGCTCCGCACGGCCGGGCAGATCCCGCAGGCCATGGAGCAGTTTATCGAGGCCGTGCGGATAAACCCGACGTTCTTCAAGGCGTGGATCAGGCTGGGCATAACGCAGCAGGAGATGGGCCTGGTTGACGACGCGATCGAGACTTTCCAGAAGTCCATGGACGTGCGGCCGGACTGCGTGGACATGCATTACCGGCTTGGCCTGCTGTACACCAATCGCAGGAACTTCGGCGAGGCGGTGCGCCACATGGAAGCCGCTGCCGCCGATGGCGACGACGGGCGGGTCCGCGCCGGCCTGGCCCTGTCGCTTCAGAACATGGGGCTGATGGATCGTGTGGCTGCGACTTGGCGGAGCCTCTGGAAGATCCACCGCGCCAAGGCCGCCAAGTGCGATTCGTTTGGAACGTACCGGGGCGAAGGCTATTCTTAAAATGCGAGCCGCCGCGGCCAGGCACGATGTAATGTTGGAGATCGGTTTATGTGTGGGATAGTCGGATACATCGGCACAAAGCCCGCCTCGACCTTGCTGATCGAAGGCCTCAAGAGGCTGGAATACCGCGGCTACGATTCCGCCGGCGTCTGCGTATGCCGTGCCGGCGAGCTGACGATTTCCAAGGATATTGGCCGCGTGATGCAGGTCGAGCAGCAGATACTGGCCGACGACCGGTTCGCCACCGCGACGGTCGGCATCGCCCACACTCGCTGGGCCACGCACGGCGAGCCGAGCAAGGCCAACGCCCATCCGCACTTCGACGGCGAGGGGCGGATCGCGCTGGTTCATAACGGCATCATCGAGAATTACGCCACGCTCAAGCAGTACCTGCTGGGCAAGGGCCACACCTTCCTCTCCGAGACCGACACGGAAGTGCTGGTGCATCTTGTCAGCGAGATATACCACGACGGCGCCAAGAACCTGGAGTCCGCCGTGCAGGCGGCCCTGGGTGAGGTTACGGGCACGTACGGCATAGCGGTGATGTGCGCCGACGAGCCGGACAAGATCGTCGCCGCCCGCAAGGGCAGCCCGCTTATCGTGGGCGTCGGCACCGACGAGTACCTCGTCGCCAGCGACGCCTCGGCCATCATCGCTCACACGTCGAACGTGATCTACCTCAACGACAACGAGATGGCCGTGTTCACCCGCGATGGGATGCGGACGCTGACGATCGACAACGTGCCGGTCACCAAGGAAGTCCAGCAGATCGAGTGGACGCTCGAGGAAATCGCCCTCGGCGGGTACGAGCACTTCATGCTCAAGGAGATCTGCGAGCAGCCCGAGGCCATCCGCAACTGCCTCCGCGGGCGGGTGGACCTTCGCGACAATCGCATCCAGCTCGGCGGGCTCGAGAGCGTCGGGCGGGAACTGGTCAAGACGCGGAAGATCGTCCTTTCCGCATGCGGCACGGCCTGGCACGCGGGGCTGGTCGGCGAGTACCTCTTCGAGGACCTCGCCCGCATCCCGACCGAGGTCGAGTACGCCAGCGAGTTCCGCTATCGCAACCCGATCATCGAAGACGGCACGGTGTTCCTGGCGCTAAGCCAGTCCGGCGAGACGGCCGACACATTGGCCGCCCTTCGCGAGGCCAAGGAGAAGGGCGCGTTGGTGCTGGGCATCGTCAACGCCGTCGGCTCGACTATCGCCCGCGAGACCGACGCGGGCGTCTACATCCACGCCGGGCCGGAGATAGGCGTGGCGAGCACCAAGGCCTTCACCTGCCAACTCGTCGTCGAGACGATGATCGCACTTGCCCTGGGCCGGCGGCGGTTCATGTCGCAGAGCACGATGAGCCGGTACCTCATCGCCCTGGCCGAAATCCCCGACAAGATCGAAGCCATCCTCGAGCTCAGCGACACCGTACGGCAGGTTGTCGGCGAGTACATCGACTACGACAACTGGCTGTTCCTCGGCCGGGGCTATAACTACCCCATCGCCCTGGAAGGCGCCCTGAAGCTCAAGGAAATCAGCTACATCCACGCCGAGGGCCTTCCCGCGGCGGAGATGAAGCACGGGCCGATCGCGCTTATCCACGAGGGCATGCCCGTCGTTTTCGTCGCGCCTCGCTGCGGCACGTACGACAAGATCATCAGCAACATCGAGGAAGTCCGCGCGCGAAAGGGCCGGGTCCTCGCCGTGGCCACCGAGGGCGACGAGCGAATCCGTCAGTACGCGGACCACGTGTTCTACGTCCCGGACACGCTCGCCCCGCTCCAGCCGCTGCTGACGGTGGTGCCCCTGCAACTGCTGGCCTACCACGCCGCCGTGGCCCGCGGCTGCAACGTGGACAAACCCCGCAACCTGGCCAAGAGCGTGACGGTGGAATAGCGGACAGCAGCACAGCAGCCGCGCCGGCGGCGGAAGATCTCTCGCAGAGGTCGCAACGGGCGCAGAGGAAGGGAGATAAAAGCCTGTTTCCTCTCAGCGTCCTTTGCGGCCTTTGCGGGAGATCGCTGCTTCTTCAATCGGCCGGGGCCAGTTCAATCCCCGTTCCAAAGCAATCATGCACAGGCCCGCTCCACTGGGGATCGAAGTAGATCAAAGGCAACACCGCCCATGGCTCAGTTTCCCGACCGTCATTCATGGCCTGGTCCTTACATCCGCGATGCCTTTTCTGAGGAGCGGGGCTTCTTGGTCCGGGCGCGTTTGGCCGCGATCTTCCGTTCCCATTTGGCCGCGACCTCTTCCGCGTGCGCGGTGATCTCTTCCGGAGTCATCAGCGCCAGCTTTGCGCTCAGACATTCCCTGGCCTTCCAGACCTCAATCTGTCTCTTGCTGTATTTCATCTTGTTTACCATCTGAACCGCCGCGGAGGGCGAGCCCGCTCCACGCTCAGATGTACTCGCTGAACAGTTCCTGGCTGGGGCGGGTTATGACGGTCTCGGCTACGAGCAGGCCTCGTTTGCGCGCCTCGGCGGCGCCGGCTGAAACGCCGGTGCGGCAGTCGCCGACCGAGCCGGTCATGAGGCAGAAGCCCTTGCCGCCAAGCGCCATGGCCACGTGAATGCGGAACAGTTGGACCTTCGCGATTTTTGCGGCCGCGTCGGCGGCGGCAAGGATGCTGACCCCGCTGAAAGTCTCGATGATGCCGATGGCGCCGACCTGGTCCTGCCCGATGGTCACCGACTGACCCAGGGCCGGGAAGACGGACTCGTGGACGTTGGGGATCTCCACGTGATCGATGATGGCCTCGCTCGGCGCCTCCAGCGCCGTGCGAATGCCGGCCGAGACATCGCTGACCGTGCCGCCGACGATGATGAGATACTTGCCCGAGCAGATCGTCCGGGCGATGAGAATCTCCACGTTCGCGGCCTTGAGCATCGCGTCCTGGACCTGGTAGCCCACTGCAATGCTCGACAATTCCACCGCGCCAATTGATATTGGCATAGCCATGTTCGCTTTCCTTGTGGTCGGTAGACGGCCGGGGCCACTAAACTTCGATCCACACGGCGACGCCGTCGATGGCCTTTACCGTGCCGTCGATGCTGGCATGCACGAGCGCACCCAACGCGGGCTTGGAGTCGTTGAGGCCCACGCGCCCCACCACGTCGCCGACGCGGACCTTGTCGCCGATCTTCACCGCCGGCTCGCAAGCTGCGCCGACGTGCTGCTTGAGCTTGATGCCCACCCGCCGAGGCCGCAAGGGGGCCTCCACCAGAGGCCCGACGTTGTCGAAGCCAGTCAGGCCGAGCTTCTGCATCAACCGGCGCATAGGCGCCTTGCGGTTGGGCATATGCACCTCGGCGCGGCGCGGGTCGAAGGGCGGCTCCTGCCAGCGGCTCTGCCCGGCCGCGATGCGCCGCTTGTTCTGGGCGCAGACGTTCTTGGGATCGAGGCCTTCCGGGCAGGCGTAAAGGCTGCACAGGTTGCACTCGCAGCAGAAGCTCGTGCCTCGCACGTTGGCCTCGCCGACGAGATTGAACTCCAGCGATCGCATGGCCCGGTGCGGCTCGATGGGATGGCCCAGCAGCCAGCGCGGACAAAGCTCGGTGCAGAAGCTGCACTGGTCGCAGGCGCTTCGCCCGATGCGGACGATCTGATTCCAATCCTGGCGCCGCCTGCGAACCACCACGTGGTCGTCCGGCAGGACGAGGATGCCCCCGGTCGTCTTGTCGACCACCGCGGCGTGGTCGTCCTCGATGTAACCCATCATCACGCCGCCGACGATGTAATTGGCCGGCCTGCACGTGGGGCCACCGGCGGCGGCCACGCATTCGCTTATCGACGTGCCCACCGGCGCCCGCAGAGTCACGGGGTTGGCTACCGCGCCGCCGACGGTCAGGTATGTCGTCGTCACCGCTTGGCCTGGCGCCAGTGCGACATTCATGGCCGTCTCGACGTTGATCACCACGGCCCCCACGTCAAGCGGGATGCCGCCGGGCGGAACCACTCGCCCCAGCACCTCATAGACCAGGATGAACTCGTCGCCCGCCGGGTACACGTCGCCCAGAGGGGCGATGTCAATGCCGGCCTGGAGTTGGGGGCGAAGCTTCTCGATGACGTCGGCGTACTTCTCCTTGATGCCGATGACGCCGCGCCGGGCCCCCATCAGGTTCATGGCCGCGGCCAGGCCGGCCAGGACGGGTTCGGTGAAGTGGCGAAGCACTTCCTTGTCCTTGTGCAGCAGCGGCTCGCACTCGGCGGCGTTGATGATGACCGTATCTGCCTTGGCGGAAAGCTTGACGTGCGTTGGAAACCCCGCCCCTCCGGCGCCGACGACGCCGGCGTTGGCAATCTGCTCGATGGAAACCGTGCTCGTGCTCATAGGTGATTAGTATATCAGTTGGGGTGGATGATGGATCGCGCTAATCAGCACGTCGGCGGGTCCGACGGGCAGCCGATGCGGACAATCGGGCGGCGCATGCTTCAAAGAACAGTGCCGCCTCCGCACAAGTCGCGGGTGGCGGCACGGGATATCCCTCTGAAGTAAACCGCGTGCAGTTTGCGTCAGCCATGGACGGAGCTACAGTCCCAGCCCGCGGTCGCCTCGCTGGCGGAGGCCCCGGTCAGGCTGGCGCCACGTACACGCGCCTACTGCTTCGATCGTTCGAGGCCCTTTTGGAGCTGGATCTTCATCATCCGCCCGACCTTGAACTTGACGGTTCGCTTCGGCGGAACCTCGACGCGTTGGAGCGTCTTGGGGTTCTGGGCGGTGCGGGCGGCCCGCTCCTTGGTCTCGAAGACGCCGAAGTCACGGAACTCCAAGCGGTTTCCGTGGCCCAGTTCCTGGATTACGTCGTTCAGGAAGCTCTGGACGATCTTCTTAACGACCACACGCTTGGTGCCGGTGCGGTCGGCAATCCGGTCCACCAGTTCCTTTTTGGTCACCGTAGCCATGAAGATCCCTTTCGCAACGAATCAACAATTGTAGATGCTGTTCTTCTCAACGAAGAAACCCGATACGCTTACCGGGCGGAAAAGTGCAGGAAACCATCCCTGCACCGCAACTTATCTTAGGTCAAACATCGGGCGTTGACAATAAAAAAAACGAGTTATGAAACTGGCAGTTCTCCGATAGCTTATCGCAACGTGCGGAAACATCGCATCTACGGGCGGTACGGGCCCGCCGCGCGGAACTCAAGCCGAGTCCGACGCGGCAGGTTGCCCTGCTCCTCGAACAGCAGCAATTCGTTCGTCTCTTCCAGCCAGCAGCGCGGCAGATAGTAGCACTGCTGAGGACCCACGGTCCAGAACCGGCCGACGTTGTGGCCGTTGAGGAATATCTGGCCCTTCTTCGCCCCGGCCACGTGCAGGAACAGAGGCCAATCCGACGGACTGTAATGGAAAGTTGTCGCATACCACGCGGGCTGGTCCTTGCCGACGACCGGGCCGCCCTCGACGGGCATCTCCCACGGCCGCCACGACAGGGATCCGTCCAGCGAGCCCAGCAGGCTGTCGAAACGACACTTCCCCGCCACGTCAGGCTCAACGTCGCCCCACAGCAGAACGCGAAACGCGTTCTTGCCCTTGCGAAGCGCCGCCGCCAGCGTAAGGTCGCCGAAGTTGAGCTCCCGGCACGGATAGAAGCCCAGCACCCGATCGTTGCACAGCACGGCCACGTGATGAGGCACGCCCGCGAAAGCGAAGTGGATCGGCGTGACCTGGCTGAGGTTGAAGTCCAGATCCAGTGACCAGACCGGCAAGGACCCCAACTCGCCCATCAGGTGCGACATCGTCCGCGGCACCACGCGTTGCGGGAACTTGTCCAGCCGCGACAGCTTTGGCTTGCGGATCGGCATGTGCCTGGTTTCGTAAATCGGGCCCCAGAGCCCCTTCTGCTCGCCCAGTTGCAGGCCCGAGCAATACCGGCCGAGATTGTCGGCCAGGATCACCATCGTATTGGCGCCCTTGGCGACGTTGGCGGCTATCGGCCCGCGGGTAACGTCCTCCTCGCGGCCCCACACGCCCAGCAGCGAGCCGTTGAGGAACAGCGTCGCGCGGTCGTCGCAATCCGGCAGCATGAGCTGGCGCTTGCGGGCGCGGGGCTCGTTCCACGCCAGCCGATACCACGCGTAGCCCTGGTGGACGCCCAGTTTGTCGAGGCCCGTCGGGCGATCGAGCTTCTTCCAGTCGAGGTCGTCGGCAGACGGTTCGACGCACACAGCCTGCCGCTTCCAGGGCTTCAGCTTCGGCGCGACGTGCCGCGCGGCATTGCCGCCAGGGGCCTTTCGATGAGTCGCCCTGCCATCGAGCCCAAGCAGCATGCACTGTTTGGCGCCGCGGGCGTGGAAGATGTCGTCGAGCGTCTCACCGACATACGCCGGGCCGAAGACCAGTGTATCTTCGACAAACCACGTCCGCGAGGCAAGCTCGCTGGAGACCAGCACGATTTGCAGACCTTCGTGCTCGACCAGCAGCGGAGCGTCGCCCTTGGGGACCTTCGCCTGGATTTCCTTGCCGGAGATGCTGATCCTCGCCGCCCACCCGGCCGGGGCGTGGAAGACGAGTATCTTCTCGCCGAACATGCCCAGCGGCGTGAGGTTGGCGTAGTCGAGTTGCTTATCCGGCGTCAGTTCGAGTTGGTAGGGTATGGCCGCGGCGCCCAGCGTGCCGAGCGGCACGGTCAGCGTGGGGCCGTCGGGCAGGCTCAGCGTAGCGGTCTCGATGTCCTCCCGGCCGTTGTTTGACACGAACGCCCACGAGCCGTCGGGCCCGTCGAGGTCCATTACGGTCGTCGCGTCGTGGAGGGTGGCTCCGGCCCGAGGCGAGCTGCCGCCGGCCAGGAACTGGCCCATGTGCGAGGCCATGAGGTTGGCCAGGCGGGTGAAGTAATACTTCTCCGTCAGCCCGCCGCCTTCGGAGATGGGCGCGTCGAGGTCGTAGCTGGTGGTTTGGCAGGAAGCCTGGGAATCGCCAAGCCGCCCCGCCCAGAAGCCGAAGTTCGTCCCGCCGTGGTAAACGTAGTAGTTGAACTGGCCTCCGCAACCGAGGATCTCCATCGCCTGGCGTGCGGTCTGGGCCGGCGGGCTGACGCGATGCTCACGGCCCCACACGTCGGCGGCGCCGGTGCGGAACTCGCTGGCCAGCTTGGGGCCGCCGAACTCGTGCCGCCGCAGACGCTTGAGTCGCCACGCGATATCGTCGCCTCCGGCGACCGTCTCGACGCTGTCCGGCAATGGCGGGCCGCTCAGGCCGTTGGAGGTGATGATCGGAATGTCGAAGCCGCTTCGCCGAAACAACTGGCTGATGAAGTCGAGATAGCTCAGGCGGTCGGGCATGACCGTCTGGTCGTAGCCGTTCTCGTTCTGGATAAGGATGATGTTGCCGCCGCGCGTGACCTGAAGATCCGCAAGAGGCGGGAGTATCTGGCGGAAGTACTTGTCGAAGTAGTGTGTGTATGCCGCCGAGTTCGTGCGATACGTCATGCCGGTCTTCGTCGTCAGCCACGCGGGCAGCCCGCCGAAGTCCCAGTCGGCGCCGATGAAAGGCCCCGGCCGAAGAATCACGTACAGGCCGAGATCGGACGCCAGGCGGATGAAATTGCCTATGTCCTTCTCGCCGGTTGTCTCCCAGTTGCCTTCGGACATCTCATGGTAGTTCCATGCGATGCACGTGGAGATGCAATTGAGCCCGCCGCGCTTGGCTTTGAGCAGAGCATCTTTCCAAAGGGCAGACGGGATCCGAAAGTAATGCACCGATCCGCTGACAAGCCAGATGCGCTGGCCGTCCACCAGGAAGCTGCGGTCACCATATGTGACGTTCGCCATCTTCAAACGTCCTTATCCTCTCCGGCCGCGATAGTTCCTAGAATTTCCATCGCCCACAAGTGTAAGAATCTCAAAGCCATATGCAAAACAAAATCTGCACGGCCGAAGACTCTTCACAAGATGCCGGCGGGCCGAAATAGACGCCCTATGCCACATAAACGCTTTATGATAAACCTGTTACATAGCATATGGCCGGCGGGTTGCCCTCGACATTTGAAAATGTGACGAATTTGTGCCAATTGTGCCGTAAGATTCTATGACTAATAATCTT
>JAUWQU010000273.1 GCA_030610965.1 Phycisphaerae bacterium | reverse complement strand
GTGATGTCAGGGCGGTCGATCCACTGATCAAGGCGCTGGCTGATAGCGACGAGGAAGTGCGTTCAGTCGCAGCCGATGCGTTGGGCCAGATCGGTGATGTCAGGGCGGTCGGTCCACTGATTAAAGCGATGGCTGACAGCGATGCGGACGTGCGTTCAGTCGCAGCCGATGCGTTGGGCCAGATCGGAGGCGCCAGGGCGGTGGATCGGCTGCGGGAGTCGACGAAGGATAGCGACTGGCGCGTGCGTTTGCACGTAGTCGCGGCGCTGGGCGAGGTAGGGGATCCTAGAGCCCTGGCCGATCTCATCGCCGCTCTGAATGACTTGGATGGCCGCGTTCGCGCCAGCGCGGCCGAGGCCTTGGGCCGCATTGGTGACAAGCGTGCATCCGCGGCGTTAGAAGCCATGCTGACCGATGGTGTAGGCTCTGCCCGTTCTAACGCCGCGCTGGCCCTGGCGGCCGTTGGCGCCGGTGAC
Source organism: Phycisphaerae bacterium (assembly GCA_030610965.1). Taxonomy (GTDB): domain Bacteria; phylum Planctomycetota; class Phycisphaerae; order SM23-33; family SM23-33; genus JAUWQU01. The sequence goes on along the minus strand of JAUWQU010000273.1, from coordinate 5,504 downwards.
TCGGGTGATGCGATCGTCCCGCTGCTCAAGGATGAGGATTCGCGCGTCAGGTCAGACGCGGGCCTTGCCTTGGGGCTGATGGGCCGAAACGAGGCCCTGGGTGTCACCGCTCCCGACTCGCTGGCAGGTCACGGCATATTTGCCTTCAATGCCGTGATCGCAATGAGCCGCCTTGACACGCCGGAGGCCCGCGAGGCCCTCAAGACCGCGGCCAAGCAAGCACAAGTGCCCGCCGCGCGCAAGCTGGCCACGCGATGCCTGGAGGTCTCGACGACGGTTGCGGCCGTGGAATGGCTGGGCGTCCACGCCGGGAGCAGTTTTGATGTCCTCGCGGCCATGGCCCTGTTGTATCTCACCGACCCCGCCGCGCTGGAGGCACTGGACGCCGCCCATCGCGACAGCAGGCGCTGGTACGTTCGCCGCGCCGCCGCCAACGCCGCGCGCCGAATCCGCCGGTTGGCGGGCAGGGAGGACCAGCCGGCGTCCGCGCCGGTGCGGTGACCGGTGGTTGGAGAAACGATGAGTGTCGCGGCTAGTGCTCCGTTGAACGTCGCCTAATGGCCCCAGCGTCACTCTGCCGACGGCGCGTAGGCTTTGGCGGGCAGGGGGACGCCGAGCTTTTCGCACTTGCTGGCGAATCGCGGGCGCTTGCCGCTGCACGTCCACTTGCCGACCTCCCGGCCGAGCTGGTTGGCGCCCTGGCGCTCGTAGGTGAACAGGTCGGTCAGGGCGATGCGGTCGCCTTCCACGCCGGCCAACTCGGTGATGCGGGTAATCTTCCGCGTGCCGTCGATGAGCAGGTCGTGCTGGACCACCAGATCGATGGCGGAGGCGATCTGCTTGTGCACCGCCCATAGCGGCAGCATGAGCCCGCGTGACAGCGACATCATCTCCAGCCGCGACACGGCGTCGACGGGGCTGCTCGCGTGCAGCACGGCAAGGCAGCCCTCGTGGCCGCTGGAGATGGCCTGGAGCATGTCCACGGCCTCGGCGCCGCGGATCTCGCCGACGATTATTCGCGTCGGCCGCATCCGCAGGCAGTTGCGGACCAGCTCGGACATCGTCACCTCGCCTCGGCCCTCCAGGTTGGCACGGCGGCACTCCATCCGCACCACGTGACGCTGCTGGAGGTTCAGCTCGGCAGTGTCCTCGATCGTGATGATCCGCTCGGTTTCCGGAATGTGCCGGCTGAGGATCGCCAGAGTCGTCGTCTTGCCCGTGCCCGTCGCGCCGGAGAAGATGATGTTCGCCCTGGCCGCCACGGCCGCGCCTAAAAGCTGCGCCATCTGCCGGCTGAGCGTCCCTGCCGCGATTAGGTCGGCGATGCCGGTCAGCGTCTTGGTGAACTTGCGAATGGTGACGACCGGCCCGTTCAGCGCGATCGGCGGGATGACCACGTTGCCTCGCGAGCCGTCGGCCAGGCGGAAGTCGGCGTAGGGCGTCGCGCTCGAGACGGACCGCCCGGTGGGCCTGAGCAGCACCTCGACGAGCCGGCGAAGGTCGTCTTCGTCGTCGAAGCGCACGTCGGTCAGTTCCATCAGGCCGGCGCGTTCGACGTAGACCTGCTCGGACCCGTTTATCATGATCTCCGTGATATCTGGATCCGCCATCAACTCGCCAATGGGGCCAAGGGCCGGGTTGCCTGGTTGCATGTTTTTCCGGGTCCTTCTCGGTTCTTCTGTCTACTTCTCGGCGTCGATCAGTTTGCGGAGGCGGATGTTTCGCATCGCGCCGTGCGTCTTGTACGTCGCTATTCCCAGCGGAACGTTCTGCTCGACCTCCCAGCGGACGGAAAACTTCCGGCCCTCGCGCCGCTCGATGTTGACGATCTCCTTGTCGTCCACGAAGCACTCGATGCGCTGGCCTGTGACCTTCACGCGGATGTCGTACCAGCGGTTCTCCTTGAACGCCATAACCGACGTGGTGATGTTCTCCGCGGCGTCGTAGCCGTCGATGCACGACAGGCCGACGAGGTCCCCGCCCCAGCCGCCGAGCACCAGCGTGACCGGATCCTTGCCGATCGGGAACGTCAGGCCGCAGAAGAAGTCGCTGCCCTCGACGCGCTTGGCCTCCAGCGACAACTCGTAGTCCTCGCGGAGGATCGGACCCGTCCACGTCAGGCCCGTACAGCCCTCGCCCATGCCGACGTGCATCAGGCCGTCCTTGACCCACACCTTGCCCTCCCCGCCGAACTTGACGACCTTCCAGCCGGCGAGCGCCTTGCCGTCGAAGATCGGGAAGAACTTGCCCTCCTCGAACGCCGGCCAGGTAGTCGGCCCGCCGGCGGCGCCGTTTGCGTCCAGAGCCCCGGGCGACTCGACGCACCCCCCAGCCGCGATAACCAGGCAAAGCCCAGCCGCGCAAACCCAGCGTGCAAGCAGTGAGTGTTGCCTATCGAGCATAGCAGTCTCCTTATTTCGACAGTCCAGCCGGGCGGCGATGCGGAGCCCAATGCCCCTGCCCATCCGGCGGCACGTCAGCATACTATCAAACCCGGCCCAACAGAAGCGGTTCGCCGAGAATCGTTCGATCTCGCTTGCTTGGCGGGGCGGTGGGCAGCGGGTAACGTGAGGCAGGGAACATAATGCGTTCCAGTCCGCCAACTTGCCAGTTGATTCGCCTGAGCTGCGTTGGTAAACTCCTGGGGTATCGTAGCGACCAATGGGGTGCATCCCGTGCCGGAAAACGACCGCCAGGACAATCTGGAGCGGCTCTGTCGCGAAATCAAGGACATGCATGCGGGCCGGTTGAGCCCCGCGGATTCCGACAGGAATAAGCTCTGCCGGCGCCTGGCCGATCACATGCCCTTGTCCCATGCAACAGGCCTCCGTAACTTTGAGAAGGTCTGCCAATCGGACGCCTTGTTGCCCCTGACGAGGCTGGACGCCATCAAGCCTGTGGACTGGCCCAACCGCGTCGAGCGGCAACTGGAGACCCGAGACTGCGTGTTCCTCTTCGCGGGGCCGTTCCGGTATCCAAGTACCTCCTGCGGATTCCTTTTCCGGCAGGACCTTGCGGAGGCCCGCAGGGCCGACGGGTCGGCCAGCCCGTTCGACTCCGGCGGCTTGGTGAACAAGCATCGTCCCCCAGGCGGCGAAGCCCCTTTGGACTTCCTGCGGCGGCATGAAATGCCGATCCCTCAATATCGGCGATTCCACATGCTGGTGCTCGATCTGCTGTTTGACGACCCTTGGCACTATGTCGATGGGGTGAATCCAGTCCGTCAGGGACCTGTACAACTTGCGGTCGGAGACAGCGACGCTCGCCGGTGGACCTTCGAGGTCCGCTTACGCGACGAACTGCACATTCAATCCCATCTCCAGGCCGTGTTTAGCCCATTATTCGCCAGCGAGTCTGACTCCGTCGCGGAAACACTCTATTGGTACGATACCAAGGGCGTCGATATAATCGAGTACCCTGGTCTACGAGGATCAGACGAGTTCAACTTCTTGTTCATGAAGAGAGAGTGCGAAGCGTACGTTCGGAGCATCTTGTAACCATGAAATTGGATGGGTTGAATATCATAGGGTACGCCGAATCACTGGGCACCAGGCTCGTGCCGCACATCGTGCCGCCGGTCTACCAGCTTTCGGAGGATCCGGAAAAAGTGCTCTTTCCGCCCTTTCGCCTGGCCGGGGCCGAGGTTGTCGACGGCAGCATAGGCACCGACGCGCAGATGGATCAGTTCGTCAGCGAAGGCCGATGCACGCGGATCGACAAGCCCATCCCTGCCCGGCCGAACCACGAGCTTTGGATCGACCAGAACATGCAGCCGCACTACGAGCCCTTCAAGCAGGCTGAGAAGACGCTGCGGCAAATAGCCGAGAGCGAGGCCAAGCGGGCGAGGCAGTTGCTGGTGCAGGGCGATCCTGAGGGGGCTGAGCGAGCGGCCAACACGGCTTTGGTGGCCGATGATCGTCTGGTCGATCCGTTGGTCATCAAGGTGGCCATAGCCCGCCGACAAGGCAATAAGCCCAAGGCGGAAGGCCTCAAGCGGACGGCAATGGTCATTTCCACGGCCGGCACTTTCGAGACACTGCTCAAATCGCTGCTGAGCGAAATGGACCCACACCCCGCATCGGCATTAGAACCCAAGGGCAAGTTCTCCGGCCTCGCGAAGTTGCCGCCGACGGTCGCGGAACTACCGGAGCTAGTCGCCGCATGATGACTTTTCCCTACATTGTCGCGTTCTACAGCTTCAAGGGCGGCGTGGGGCGCAGCCTGGCCTTGATCAACGTTGCCTTTGGCCTGGTCAAGCGCGGCCGAAACGTGCTGGTCGTGGATATGGACCTGGAAGCGCCGGGCATCAGCGGCTTCCTGTCGCGCAACAAGGAGTTGGCAAGGCCATTCGGGAAGGACGCCATCGACCTGCTCGACATGGCCATCAAGCACGTCCGCGAGCATCCCGAACCCGCCGGCTACGAGTCCTTTTTCGCTGACGTTGGCGGGGTGGATTATGCCGTGCCGATTGCCGAGAAGAAGCTCGACTTTCCCTCTATCCAACCCCGGCTAGGGCTCCAGGGACGGATGGACGTCATCGGCGTGCGGCCGGACGAGAAATTCATTGACAGGCTGACGGAGTTGGAACTGGGCAAGATGGAGGGGGCCGAACTCGAACTGACGGCTAACGCCTTGCGAGCGTACTTCAAGACGCGGCGCATCGCCGTTCCGCCCCTGCCCGGTATCAAGGGACTTCCTGGCGCCGAGAACGAGCCGGTTCCCTATGACTACGTTCTGGTGGACTCTCGCACGGGCGTGACGGACACCGGCGGGTTGTGCATAGGCCCGCTTTCGGACCGCCTGGTGGTGCTGACCGGCCTGAACGACCAGAACGTAATGGGCACGCACGATTTCCTGAAATACGTCGGCCTGGAACTTCGGGAGTGGTTTACCAAGAAGGGCGACAAACCCTGGGACAGCGCCCACAAGCCCGCCGGCGACGGCCCCGCCAGTCCGCGCGGGCTCGGCCCCAAGCCTACGCTCATCGTAGCCAGCCCCGTGCCGGCCGAAGAAATCGAACTTCGCCAACAGCGGTTAAAAGTCATCGAACAGAAGATAGGCCCCGTTGAAACTTGGATTCCATACCACCCGCGATTGGCACTCTTTGAGACCTTCTTCGTGCGGGATTACCCGGACGAACAGGTATCCTCTCGATACGACAAGCTCACCGATCTTATCCTTGCGGGAGCGATGGACCATCCCGCGCAGCTACATCGCCGGTGGTTGGATTCCAAGGATCGCCCCGCGGAATTGCCGGCCCTCCTGCGATTGGCAGTCGCAGATGACGAACTGGGCCAGGGCTTGCTCAGAGATTTCGCCGCGGGGCGCGACGACAAGCTTTCGGAAAGCAACATCAATCGTCTGTATGCGACGTTGATGCTACCCATGGTGGCGGCACGCGACATAGGGCTCAACCACTGGGGGACCGCACTTTCCGATCAAGCTAAGACCAAGCAAGGTGAGCAGGCGGATCGGCTCTTCGAACGAGCATACGAGAAGTTCCG
>JAUWQU010000453.1 GCA_030610965.1 Phycisphaerae bacterium | reverse complement strand
CGTTCTGGGCAGGATTCGCCCGCACCTGCTGCTTCTCGCCGCGGCCATCATCACGGGGCAGCTTACTCTCATGGGCGTCCGCTGGTGGTATCTGATGCACCGCGAGTCGCTGGGCATCGGCCTGTGGGCGACGATCCGGCTGATGTACGTGGGGCACTTCTTCAACTTCTTCCTTCCCGGCTCGACCGGTGGAGACGTGGTCCGCGCGTATCTTGTAACCCGCCGGACCAAGGCCCGCACCGTGGCGGTGGCGACGGTGTTGCTGGACCGTTTCGCCGGCCTGGCGGGCATGGCCATGCTGGCCGGGGTGATGGCGCTGGCGACTTGGGGCAAGCCCCAGACCCAGCGGGCGGCGGGGGCAGTCGGCGTCACGCTGGCGATCATCATCGTCGCCGCATTGGTGCTCTTCAGCCGGCGCGTCGGCCGGGCCGTGAGGCTCCAGCGCATCGTAGCCCGATTGCCGCGTGCAGAGAACTTCCGCATCGCCATCCGCACGCTCCAGTCGCTGCCGCGTTCGCCCAAGGCCGCCGGGGTCGTGGTGGCACTTACTCTCGGCGTGCATCTGCTGCTGGCCGGGGGAATCGCGTGCATGGGCCGGGCGCTCGAGCTGCCGACCGACACGCAACTCTATTTCCTTTTCGTGCCGGTCATCTACATTGTCGCGGCCATTCCCGTCAGCATCGGCGGGCTGGGGCTTGTCGAGGGCATGTACGTCGTGTTTTTCGCCGCCTCACCCCCTGCGGACACCTCGGCCGTGCTTGCCCTGGCGCTGCTGGCCCGGCTGACTCCGATGTTGCTCTCGCTGCCGGGGCTGGTATTCTGGCTGTCGGAGCGGGGCTCGAAGGCCCCGTTCGGCACTGGAGAAACCGCGTGACCGACGCCGACAGCCAGCGGGGCCGGAAGTACGCACTGAGCGTCTTCTTCCCCTGCTACAACGAGCAGGACAACGTCCGCCGCGTGGTCGGCGAGGCGATGGAGTTTCTGCCGACCGTCAGCGACGACTTCGAGGTCATCCTCGTAAACGACGGCAGCCGGGACCGCACGGGAGCCATCATCGACGAACTTGCCGCCGGGGACTCGCGCATCCGGGCCGTGCATCACCCAGCCAACCGCGGCTACGGCGGGGCGCTCCAGAGCGGCTTTCGCGCCGCGACGAAGGAACTCGTTTTCTACACCGACGGCGACGGGCAGTTCGACATCACCGAGATGCGGTCTCTGCTTGAGCTGATCGACCGCTACGACATCATCAGCGGCTATCGCCGCCGCAGGCAGGACAGCCTTGTCCGCCGGCTCAACGCGTGGTTGTGGGGCCGGCTCGTGACATGGGTGCTGGGCTTTCGCTGCCGGGACGTCGATAGTGCGTTCAAGCTCTACCGGCGCGAGGTGTTCGACCGCATCGAGATGAAGTCCACCGGCGCGCTGATAGACGCCGAGATCCTCGCGCGGGCCATACGGGCAGGCTACACTCTGACGGAAGTGCCCGTCAGCCATCGCCCCCGCATCGCCGGCAGCCAGACGGGCGCCAAGCTCAGCGTGATCCTGCGGGCCTTCAAGGAACTGCTGAGCCTGCGGAAGGAGATAGTATCAGATGACAGATGAGATTCGTCAACGTTTCGATGAGGCCGCCCGGACCATCCAGGCTGCGGGGCAGGCTCTTGCCGGGCCTATCGCTCGCGCCGCCGAGTTGCTCGTCGAGAGCTACCGCTCCGGCGGGGGGGTGCTGCTGTTCGGCAACGGCGGGTCCGCCGCGGATGCCCAGCATGTCGCCGGCGACCTCGTCGGCCGGTTCCTGCGGGAACGGCGAGGCCTGCGGGCCATTGCGCTTACCGCCGATGCGTCCGTGATGACCAGCCTGGCAAACGACTACGGCTACGAGGCCGTCTTCGCCCGCCAGGTCGAAGCCCATGGGCGGCCCGGCGACGTCGCGATCGGCATCAGCACGTCGGGTAACTCGCCCAATGTCGTCGAGGGCTTGCGAAAGGCCCGGCAGCTCGGCCTGGCGACCATCGCCCTTACCGGCGCCGGCGGAGGGGCGTGTGCCGAACTGGCCGACGTCCTGCTGGCCGTGCCGGACAAACACACCCCCCGAATCCAGCAGGCACAGCAGGTCATCTACCATGTCCTCTGCGAGCTGGTCGAACGCGCCGTCGCCGACGCCGGTTGACAGGCCCGCCGCAAACCGTCTCCGCCGCGCTTTGCGGTTGACGTAGGGGCCCCGGTGTGCTTGGCTTGGCGCCCGGCGCCGCGTGGGGCGCCGGCGGGTGAGGAGCTTGTGGATGGCTACCGGCGGTCGAGACTATTGCGAGCTGTTCGTGCCGGGGCGGCTGTGCCTGTTTGGCGAGCACAGCGACTGGGCGGGGCAATATGGCGTGCATCCCGGCTACTGCCTCGTCATCGGCACGGACCAGGGCCTGACGGCCTCGGCCCGCCCGGCCGAGAGGTTCACCGTCGAGACCGAACTGCCCGATGCCACGGGCAGGCCCAGCGGGCGGCGACGCCAGATGAGCTGCGACTTTTCGGCCGAGACGCTCATGTCGGCCGCGCGGGACGAGCAGGAGTTCTTCCGCTATTGCGCCGGCGTGGCTCGGGAGATGTTCGACCGCCCGGGCGTCACCGGCGGGATCGACTTGCGGATCGCCTCGTTCGACCTTCCCCTGCGAAAGGGCGTCTCCAGCAGCGCCGCGGTGTGCATCCTGATGGCCAAGGCATTCGACGCGGTGTATGAGCTTGGCATGTTCCCGCACGAGTTGATGGAAGTCGCTTACCGCGGCGAGCGGCTGACCGGCAGCCAGTGCGGGCGGATGGACCAGGCATGCATTTACGGAAAGACACCCGTGCTGCTGACGTTCCAGAGTTCCGCGGACGTCCGCGTCGAGCCGCTTTTCCCCGACCGTTCGATCGAGATGTTCTTCGTCGACCTTGCCGGGCGAAAGGACACGGTTCGCATCCTCGCCGACCTCCAGGCCGCGTACCGGCAAGACCGCAACCTCCAGGCCGGCCTCGGGCCGGACAACGAGCGGATCGTACGCCATGCCTACCGGGCCGTGAATGCTGGGGACGCCAGGTGGCTTGGCGAGCTTATGGGCGAGGCCCAGTCGAACTTCGACCGCCAAGTCGCCCCGGCCAGCAAGGATCAACTGGCCAGCCCGCTGCTGCACGAGTTGCTGGCGTTCGAGCCGATCCGCGAGCACGTCTACGGCGGCAAAGGCGTCGGCAGCCAGGGCGACGGCACGGCCCAGTTCGTAGCGCGAAGCGGCGCCGACCGCGACGAGGCCATGGCGAAGATCGTCGGCGCCATGCCCGACATGCGGTGCTTCCCGTTGACGATCTCTTCGTCGCGGGCACGGCCCCGCTAAACTCTGCCCAGCCCAAACGCCGATTCTCCTGTAATGGCGATTTCCACAGGGACGACATCTCGGCAGGCCGAATGGCTCGCCCGCTGGGCGCTGACCGGCATGATGATCCTCGGCATGATGGCCTGGTGGTGGCCGGGATATCGCAGTTGGGGCTCCGCCGTCGCAGGGCTCACCTTGGTGCTGGCGCTCTGGCTGGTCGCACGCATCGTCGCCGCCGACCGGCGCGTGCCGGGCCATCCCGTGCATCTGGTCATGCTTGTCCCGGCATGCATACTGGCCGTACACCTCGTCCTGGACGCGACGGGCCCGGCCCGGGACGTCCCCGGCGCCCTGCGAGGCGCCATCGACGCGGCGATGATTTACTGGCTGGGGCTGCTCTCGCTGGGCGTTCTGCTGACGCAAAGCCTGCTGCCTCGTGCGGCCAGCCACACCGTGGTGCTGGGCGCCAGCGGCGCGGCGATGATGCTCGGCCCGGCGGCGGCAGTGTTCGCCGGCCCGCCCGCGCCCGTGCGACCCGCGCTGGCCCTGCTGGGCTTCGCGGGCGTGTGCGTCGGGCTGACGATGCTCTGGGGCCTTGGCCAGGGCCGCGCCCCGGCCGGCGGCGCCCCCAACGCCTCGGCCGGGCCGAAGCCGCATCGATTCCTGCGCGGCGCGTGCATTGCCGTCGCGGCCGTCGCGGCCGGGGCACTTACTCTGGCGGCCCCGCTTCAGGCTCTGCTGGTGGCGGGCATCGCGGCTGCGACGCTGTTCGTGGCCGGGCTCGTTTTTCCCGGGTGGCGCGTGTTGCTGCTGCTGGTTGGGGGCACGCTGGCGGTTGGAGTGGTGGCCGCGCTGTCGCTTGTGAGATGGGTTCGTCAAACGCTGGTCGAGTTGGTCATCCAGGCGGCAAAGGGCACGGCCTTTGGCCGGGGCGAGGAGGCGCTGCGGGACTTCTGGGCCGGCGACAGCGGCCTGGCCGTGCTTGTCGGCATGGTCGGCTGGGTGGGGGCGATATGGTTCATCGGCGGACTAGGCGCGTGCGTGGTCTGGCTGCTGTTCCATGCCCGGCGCGGGCATTGGGG
>JAUWQU010000229.1 GCA_030610965.1 Phycisphaerae bacterium | reverse complement strand
ACGAGGCCTTCTACGACTACCACGAGCAGGCCAAGCTGCCACAGAAATAACGCACGGCAGGAGCCAGTCAGACATAAGGCAGCAGAGAAAAGGGATCAACCTCCCTTTTCTCTGCTGCCGTTTCTTGCGCCTCCGAAGCTGACCAAGCCTGTCGGCGGCAAACAGGTTGCATACAAACTGCTGACCCAGACGGGGCCCGCTGTTATCATGGGAAGCGTCATGACTGGTCCTTACGTTCTTTCCACGTTTGCCTTGATTGCGCTGGCGGCGCTGACCGGGTGCGCCCGGCCGGATTCGGCCCTGCCAATTGCCGACCTGCGCGAGATACCGCAGGACTGCCGGGCCGCGCTGGGCAGCGGCTTCATCGACAAGACGCTGATATCGCCCGATGCCCAGCGGCAACTCGCCCAGGCGTACCGCCGGACCATCCTCTCGCCCTGGCGCGACGACTATTCGCCCAGCTCGCCCGACGAGGTGCGGGAACCGCTGGACAACTACGCCCGCAACGCCGGCTGCGGTGAGAACCTCCTGCCTCGCGAGCCTGGATGGGCCGCGGGCATGCTGCCGGAGGCGAACCTGACCGGCTACCCAAACTGCCGGCGGCGAGCGATCACCGTCCGCAATACATCCATCCGCCAGTTGCCCACCATAGAGCCGGTGTTCCGCCTGCCGGGCCGTGGCGAGGGCTATCCGTTCGACCGGCTTCAGGAGTCGGCCGTGTGGGCAAACACGCCGCTGCTGGTCGCACACGTATCAGCCGGCGGGGCGTGGGTGTGGGCCCAGACGTGCTTCGCGGCGGGGTGGGTTTCGGCCGCCGACGTCGCCTTCGTGGATGACGCGCTGGTGGAGGCCTGGCGGACCCATCCGCTGGTGGCGATCATTCGCGACGGCGTCTGCCTTCGCGGGCCCGGCGGGGCGTTCATCGCTACCGAGCACATCGGCGCGGTGCTGCCCCTGGCAGGCGCCGCCAAGCCGAGCGCCGGGCTCGCCCGCGCGAAGGCTTTGGAGATCCTTGCCGCGGCGCGAATGCCCGACGGCGCTGCCAAGGCTGTGCGGGCGACCCTGGCGCCGGGCGAGGCCGAGGTGTTCCCGATCCCCCTCACGACAAGCCGCCTGGCGGAACTGGCCAATCGCATGCTCGGTCAACCCTACAGTTGGGGCGGGCTCTTCGAGCAACGCGACTGCTCCGCCATGACCCGCGACCTGCTGGCGCCCTTCGGCCTGTATCTGCCGCGAAACAGCTCGGCCCAGGCCAAGGCGGGCAAGGTCGTACCGCTTGCGGGCATGTCGATGGAGGCCAAGGAGCGGCTCATCATCGCCGGCGGCAAACCCATGCTGACGCTGCTCGGCGCGCCGGGGCACATCATGCTTTACCTCGGCCGGCGCGACGGGCGCGCGCTGATAATGCACAACACCTGGGGCGTGAAGGTTCGCAACCCAGACGGCTCCGAAGGCAGAAAGCCCATCGGATACTGTTGCATCACCACGCTTCGGCCGGGGCGCGAACTGCCGAATATCATGCTGCCGGAGGCCGACCTTCGGCACGCGATTGAGGTCATGGTTATTCTGCCCGGCGCGACCGACGCGGAGGCCAAGCGATGAGCACTATCACGCGCGTTAGATTTCGGAAGGTAGTCAGGCCGCTGCGCACGGTGTTCCGCACGTCGCTCGGCAGCAAGTCGATGGCCACCAGCGTGATTGTGGAGGCCTCGCTATCCGGCGGCGCCAAGGGCGTCGGCGAGGTGCCCACGAGTTTCGTCGTGCCCCACGAAACTCCCGAGGCAATCAAGGCCGTCCTGGCCGATGCCCGATCCAGGCTAAAGGGCATGCGGATAGATGACTACCCGTCAGCCCTGGCTGAGCTGCGCGGGCGATTCGGCGAGTTCCACATGACCCTTTCCGGGCTGGAGGTCGCGCTGTTCCGCGCCGCCCTGGCTGCCCGCGGCGAAGGCGAGCTGGGCCATTGGGGCGACCGGTCGCGGAGCATCGAGACCGATATCACCGTTGCCTTCACGCCGGACCGACAGCTTTTGGAACGCTCGCTGGGGCGGGTGGCGAAGATCGGGTTCAAGCATTACAAGGTCAAGGTAAGCGGCGACGTCGAGGCGGACATCGCGCTGGTGAAGGCCGTGCGCGATCGCCTGGATCGCCTGGTTGACGGCTACGTCATCCGCCTCGACGGCAACCAGGGCTACACAGCCGGGACTTACAGGCGGATGCTCGATGAGCTCGATCGCGCGAGAATCGACATCGAGCTGTTCGAGCAGCCGCTGGCTCGGGACGATTTCGCCGGGCTTCGCAAGATCGCCGGCCACTCGGCCGTGGAGGTGATCCTCGACGAGACCGTCTTCGACGCCGATGCGTGCCGCCGCGTCATCGACGAGCGACTGGGCGACGGCGTGAACATCAAGATCGCCAAGAGCGGCATAGCCGAGTCAGCCAGGATCTTAAAGCTGGCCCGCTCGGCGGGGCTCAAGCTGATGATCGGCTGCATGACCGAGACGATGGTGGGCCTGTCCGCCGGGATATACATGGCGGCCGGGACGGGGGCGTTCGACTACGTGGACCTCGACGCCGCCCACCTGCTGTTCAATGGCCGGCGGTACGGGGACATCACAATTGCCGGCCCGCGGTACCTCATGGCAAGCCGCAAGACAGGCCAGATGAAAGGCGCGGAATGATAAAGGACCCGCTGGGTATCATCGCTGTGCTGCTTGTCATCGAGGGCCTCGTGATCTACGCGGCCGACTTGCCCAAGCTGCGGTGGTTTTTCAAGTACGTGCCGTTCATGTTCTTGATTTACCTTCTGCCGATGGTGGTCGGCACGATCGGACTGATCCCGCCGGAGTGCGGCCCCGGCGAGAAGGTCATCACGCCCGTCTACGGCGCGATAGTGAAGTATTGCCTTCCGGCCTGCCTCATTCTGCTGCTGATTAACGTGGACCTTCGCGCGATCTTTCGCCTGGGAGGCGTGGCGTTTGCGGTTATGGCGGCCGGGGCGCTGGGTGTGATGGTCGGCGGGCCGGTGGTGCTGGCTATCTTCGGGCGCTGGCTTCCGCCGGAGATTCAGCCGCAAATGTGGACGGGCTTCGGCGCACTGTCGGCCTCGTGGATGGGCGGCAGCACGAACCTGCTTGCGGTGGCCAAGGGCGTGGAGACGCCTTCGGCGATCGTGGGCATGGTCATCATCGTCGACACGGTCATAGCGTACGGGTGGATGAGCATGCTGATGCTCATGGCGGGGCGGCAAGCTCAGTTCGACCGCTGGAACCGCTCGCGAATAGGAATGCTCGAGGAACTCCGCCGCCGCGCGTCGGCGGATGGTGCCCGCGAGGCGCATCCGATTACCCTCAGGGGCATCGTGTTGATGTTCAGCATAGCCATCGGCGGAACCGCTGTGGCGATGTGGGCGTCGACAAAGCTGCCGGAGGTGCCGCAGATGATAACCGCGTACACGTGGGCGATCATCCTGGCCTCGATATTCGGGCTGATATTGTCGATGACGCCCGCGCGTCGCCTGGCACGGTTCGGCACGTCTTCGATTGGATACGGGCTGCTGTACTTCGTGCTGGCGGCCATCGGCGCCATGGCGAACCTGACGCACCTGGCGAGCGTGCCGGTCCTGGTGCTCGCGGGGCTGGTGTGGGTGCTCATTCACGGCATCTTCCTGCTGACGGCAGGGCGATTGTTGCGGGCGCCGCTGGCGCTTATCGCCACGGCCAGCCAAGCCAACATCGGTGGCGTGGTCTCGGCGCCGGTGGTTGCGGAGGTATACCAGACGGGCCTTGCGCCGGTGGCCCTGCTGCTGGGGGTCTTGGGAAACGTCCTCGGCACGTACCTTGGCCTGTGCTGCGCCGCCCTGTGCCGCATGGTCAGCCAGTGGTGAGCGAAAGAAGAAATCTCATCGCAGAGAGCGCGGAGGACGCGGAGAAGAAGAAACAGAAGAAGCATCAGATGGGGATTACACAGATTAAGGGATTACACGGATTAAGAAACGTATATATGCTGTCATCCATGTAATCCGTTAATCCGTGTAATCCCCATCTCACTTCTTCTTTTAGCTTCTACCCACGGCTCTCGGCCTGTGCTGATGCCGGATGGGAGGCTATAATCACCCGAAGGACGGCGGCGGTCGCGGTCCGGGTGTTGGCGGCTCATAAATGGGGAGCATCGTGTCATGGAAATCGCCGATCGGCTTCGCGAGTTGGCTCGGAACCTGTACTGGACGTGGCATCCGGAGATCATCGAGATATTCCGCGACCTCGACCCGGCGCTCTGGCGGGAGGTCAACCACAATCCGGAGGAGTTCTTCGACCGGCTGGACCCGAAGGCCCTGGCCGAGAAAACCGCCGAACTGGCCCTGGACGCGCGCGTAAGCCTGGCGTTCCACCAGATGCACAACTACCTGGAGGCATCCGGAACGTGGGGCGCCCGGCACGCAGGCGTGCTGCAGGCCAAGCCGGTGCTGTACTTCTCGGCCGAGTTCGGCCTGCACGAATCGCTGCCGATCTATTCCGGCGGACTGGGCGTGCTGTCCGGCGATCACCTCAAAGCCGCCAGCGACCTCGGAGTGCCGCTGGTCGGCGTGGGGCTGTTCTACGCCAAGGGCTATTTCCGCCAGAAGCTCGACAAGGACGGCTGGCAGCAGGAGGACTACTTCGTCTCCGACGTCCACAAGCTTCCGATGACCCGCGCCACCGACGCCGAGGGCAAGCCGCTGCGCGTCCGCGTTCGTACCCGCCCGTCCACCATCTGCGCGGAAGTCTGGGCCGCCCAGGTAGGCCGCTGCCGGCTTCTGCTGCTGGACACCAACGTCGATGAGAACACGCCGGACGACCGGGCGCTGACGTCAATCCTGTACGGCGGAGACCGGAGGGTGCGGATTCGCCAGGAACTGGTCCTCGGCGTGGGCGGCCTGCTTGCCGCGGAGGCCCTGGGCATATGCCCGGGCGTCATCCACCTCAACGAGGGCCACAGCGTATTCGCGACCCTCGCGGCCGCGAGGATGATGATGCAGCGCGAGGGCCGCAACTTCGACGACGTGCGGGAGAAGGTCTCGGCCATGACCGTGTTCACGACGCACACGCCGGTCGAAGCGGGCCATGACCGCTTCGATGCGGACCTGATCGAGCAGACGCTTGGGCCGCTCCGCGAGGATTTGGGCTTTTCGCCCCGCGACCTGATGTCGCTCGGCCGGGTCGACCCCGACGATCAGTCCGAGCCGTTCTGCATGACTGTGCTCGGGCTCCGGATGGCCCAGCGTCGCAACGCCGTCTCGGCCCGCCACGCGCGGCTGAGCCGGGCCATGTGGCGGCGCGTCTGGCCGAAGCTGCCCGAGGACATGATCCCCATCGGGCACATAACCAACGGCGTGCATTCGAAGTCCTGGCTGGCGGTGCCGCTTGCGCCGCTGTTCGACCGCTACCTCGGCATCGACTGGCAGGAGCGGATGCACGAGCCCCAGACGTGGGCGGGCATAGACAAGATCGACGACGAGGAGTTCTGGGAGCAGCACCAGGTGCTCAAGGTCAGGCTGATCGAGTACGTCAGGCGATGCGTGGGCCGCCAGGAGGCCCGGCGCGGGGGCCAGCCGGTCGAGGATCGGCTGGACCCGATGGCGCTGACGATCGGCTTCGCCAGGCGCTTCGCCGGCTACAAGCGGGCGGACCTGCTGCTCGGCGACGTCGAGCGGCTCGAGCGGCTGGTGAACAACCCGCACAAGCCCGTGCAGATCATCTACGCGGGCAAGGCCCATCCCGACAGCGAGGACGGCAAACGCCTCATCCAGAAGATAGTTCGCGCGAGTCGCCGGCCCGCGCTGGCCGGGCGAGTGGTCTTTCTCGAGGACCACGACATGAACGTCGGCAGGCACCTCGTTCAGGGCGCGGACGTCTGGCTGAACACGCCCCGCAGGCCGATGGAAGCCTGTGGCACGAGCGGGCAGAAGGTGATATTCAATGGTGGGTTGAACCTGTCGATCCCCGATGGCTGGTGGGCCGAGGCGTACGACGGAAGCAACGGCTTTGTCATCGGCTGTGGCCTGGAGCACGCCGATGCCGACATTCAGGACCGCATCGACCGCGACGCCCTTTTCGACGTGCTGGAGAACCAGGTTGTGCCGATGTTCTACGATTGCAACAGCAAGGGCATTCCGTACCGATGGGTCGCGCGCCAGAAGAACGCCATGCGAAGCCTGCCGTGGCGATTCAGCGCGCGAAGGATGTTCAGGGACTATACGACGCAGTGCTATCTGCCGGCCGCGGGAGGGCGCACCTGCTTTCTGCCGTGAGAAGAAGGTAGTAGGTAATAGGTAGTAGGCAGTAGGTAATAGGTAGTAGGTAGTAGGTAGTAGGTAATAGGTAGTAGGTAATAGGTAGTAGGCGGGACAATGCCGCGAAAACGGGGACTGGCTCCGCCGGCTGTTTG
>JAUWQU010000654.1 GCA_030610965.1 Phycisphaerae bacterium | reverse complement strand
CGGAAGCCGTCGGAGGAATGTGGGTTTTGAACAACCAGCCGCGACTACGGATTTCGTCGGTTTTTGACCGTCTCTGCGCTTCCGCCTCGGCGCCCTCGAGGCCGCCCGTCCAGTCGCAGCCGTAACCCTCGTCCAGGCCGGTCCGGCCATCCTTGCCGCCGCCGGCGGCTCAGCCCGCGCCGCACTGGATGCCGCCATCCCCCCAGCCGAGGCCGCGTTCGTCCGCAGGATCGCCCAGCCCGCCGACGCCCTTATCGCCGAAGTCGCCGGCCCGCTGGCCGAGAGCTTCTACCAGGCCGACAAAGGCATAAAGAACAACGAGTGGGCCGTCCGCGACGGCGGCTGCCTCGTCCTGGCCGCCGCGTGCCCGCAAGGCATCGGCCAGGACCACTTCGTCGACCTGCTCGCCCGCGCCGCCACGCACCGCCAGGCCGTCGCGTCCGTGAAGTCCGCCGGCTATCGCCTCGGCGACCACAAAGCCGTCCGACTGCGATACCTCACCGACCCCGGATGCCGGGCCGTGAGAGTGTATGTCGTCAGCGAGGGCCTCTCGCCACAGGACGCCGCCCTGCTGGGCCTGAGAAAGGCCCCCACCGTCGCCGCCGCACTGGCCCGGGCAGGCATCCGCCCGGACCGCGACAGCGTCCTGCACGTCCAAGACGCCGGCAACCTCTGCGTCATCCCTTCTGCAACCTCGCGACGGCCCTGACAACAGGGAAAACGAAACGTCACAAACGTAGGCAAGCCGCGCCGTCGGCGATACACCGGTCAGGAGTTTGGAAAAAAAAGAGGCGAGTGCCGCACAGAACGCCTGTCGTGCCGGTCATGATGAGAGGAGGCATCTCTCGGAGCAGGCTGACTTTGGACACGTACGCACTGCGTCGGCATCTCGCCCTTGTTCGATTTTTCGCGGCCGGGCCGGCCGAACTGCCCGCCGGCCCGGTCAAGAATCTTAATCAATCGCGGAACTTCACCGTTTTCGGCAATCCCGAAAGAGCCTGCCGGCTCACTTCCTTCGCCGGCGGATAACCGCCATCGCCCCGAAGGCCAGCAGGCCAAGCGTCGCCGGGCCTGCCGCGGCGTAGCGCTTATCGACGGAACCTGTCGACGAGGGCTCGCCGCCGCCGCAACAGCGCCGCCGCGCCGAACATGAGCAAGATCGCGGAGCCGGGCTCGGGAATCGGGTTGGCAGCCGCGATGGTCTCGCCGTAGTTGGCCTGGAGCAGTTGCAGGTCGTACCAGTCCACGTCGCCGTCCTCGTCGAAGTCGCCCTCGGCCGTCGTCGCGCCGCTGCCCTGGCCCATGTTGGTCTTCAGGGCGATGTAGTCGGCCGCGTTGACAACGCCGTCATCGTTTGTGTCGCCGACCAGGGCCGACAATCCGATGCCCGTAATGTAGACGTTACCGAGGGTGTCATCGACGACCTGGAGGTCGTCGATCTTCCAGTCGAGAGCATCGTTGGCATCGACGGTGAAGGCGCCCAGCGTGCAGGTGCCGCTGTAGGTGAACAGGCCGTACTGCTGGCTGACCAGCGGGTCGTCGCCGAGGTCGACGAGCTTGAGCACCCAGCTGGCGTTGAGCGCCAAGTTGCCGTCCACGATGTCCATCACCTGGTTTTCGCCGTCGCCGTAGCCCCAGATGTAGCCCGCGGTGTTGTTGATCGTCAGGCTCTTGACGCTGCTGCCGCCGCCGGAGATCATCGTGCCGGCGTTGCTGACGGTCACGGCGCTGAAATCGATCGAGCCGTTGACCTCCAGCGTGCCTCCGCTGACGGCCGTGTTGCCGGTGTAGGTGTTGAAACCGTACAGGACCATCGTGCCGGTGCCGTTCTTGGTCAGGGCGCGGGATGAAGCGTCGTTCGTGACGGTGCCATTGACCACCAGCGAGCCGCCGGCGGTGCCATTGACCGTGAACGTGCGGTTGCCGGTAAGGGTCGCGTCGCCGTTCATTACCAGGTTGCCGCTGCCGTCGCCGAAGTTGTAGGTGCAGTTGCCGCTGACCGTCAGGGGGGCATTCATGGTCGTGACGCCGGTGTTGTTAATCGCGATCGTCCTGCCGCCCGTGGAGACTGCGGTGGTTGAGGTCAGGTTCAGGTCTTCCGTGCCGGCCAGGCCGAAGTTGCCGCCCCAGGTCAGGGCATTGTCGATCATCCTTGCCGCGCCGTAGGCCTCGATGGCCCCGCCGTTCAGCGACAAGGTTCCGCTGGCCAGGCCGCCGTTTGAGGCGTTCGCCAGTTGCAGCGTGCCGCTGCCGCTAAGAACCGTTCCGCCGGAGCTGCTGTTGCTCCCGACAAGCCGCAGCGTGCCGGCGCTGACGGCCGTCGTGCCGGTGTAGGTGTTGCTGTTGGAGAGAATCAGCGCGGCCGCGCCGGTCTTGGTCAGGCCGCCGCCAGTGCTGCTGACTACGTTTGAGAATTCCACGTCGCTGTTGACCGTCAGTGTCGGCGTTACCGTGCCGAGGTTCGCGGTGTTCGTGAACGTCAGATTGCCGTTATTGGCGGCGTCGCCGAGGGTCGCTGCGGCGGCAAAGGTAACGGCGTTGGCGATCGTGCGGGCCGTCGCGGAGTCGGAGGAAAGCCCGCCGCCGTTGAACGTCAGGTTGCCGCTGCCGATGGAATTGTCGCTGCCGATGGCAAGGGTCCCGGCGGCCAGCGTTGTGCCGCCATCGTAATCGTTGGTTCCCGAGAGCACCACCGTGCCGCCGCTGCCGCCGCCGCAGACCGTCAGGCTGTAGCCGCTGCCGGTGACGGCGTTGGTGTTGGCCATCGTCAGCGTCCCACCCCCGCCGCCAAGGCGATAGGATGTTCCGTTGGGAGTCAGCGTTCCGGTGTAAGTAGCGCTGCCCACGGCCCCGAGGGTCGCGGCCGTGAGGTCCGCGCCGGCGCTGCTGAAATCGAGGTTCTCGCTGCTGTCGCTCGTCACGGCGACCGTGCCGTCGGAGGTGTTCAGGATGCGGCCGCTCAGGGTGCTCTGAATAGTCCCGAAGCTCGGACCGAACGCCGCCGTGCCGCCGGAGTTGACCGTGACGTTGCGGCCGGCGCCGGCGATGGCCGGACTCGAGTTGAACTGGAGTATGCCGGCCAAGACTGTCGTCCCGCCGTCATAGCCGTTCGTGCCCGAAAAGACCAATGCTCCCGCGCCGTCCTTAACCAGGCCGAAGCCCGTGCCGGAGATATCGGCCGAGACCG